>CAZJOY010000056.1:0-19281 GCA_964547705.1 uncultured Methylobacter sp.
TATTCGGCTACGGCATGGACTACAAAGGCTATTTACGCAACGCACCGGGCATTTATGCCTGCAAGGAATAAGCATCATGACTCAATTAGCCATCATTGGCGGCACAGGTCTAACCCAACTCAGCGCTTTAACCATCCTGAAACACGAAAAATTGGATACGCCATACGGTGCGCCTTCCGCTGAATTTCTGATCGGCCAACTAAACAACACCGAGGTTATCTTCCTGGCCCGGCACGGCAATCCACACAGCATTGCCCCGCACAAAATAAACTACCGGGCCAATATCTGGGGTCTTAAACAACTCGGTGTCGAACAGATCATCGCTGTCGCCGCAGTAGGCGGCATTACCGGTGAAATGGCCCCTGCTCATATTGCCATTCCCGATCAGATTATCGATTACAGCTATGGCCGACTGCATACTTTTTATGAAGACGAGGCGGTCACCCATATAGACTTTACCTGTCCATATAGCCAAAAGCTGCGTTCCCGCTTAATTAGCGCCGCCGCTAAAGCCGGCATAAAGATCAGTCCGATAGGCACCTACGGCTGTACCCAAGGCCCGCGCTTGGAAACCGCTGCTGAAATCCAGCGCATGGAAAGAGACGGCTGCGACCTGGTAGGCATGACCGGCATGCCGGAAGCCGCGCTGGCTAAAGAACTAGATATGGATTATGCCGCGATCAGCGTAGTTGCCAACTGGGCGGCAGGAAAGTCGGAAGGTGAAATAACCATGGAAGAAATTGAGCGGCATCTCCATAAAGGTATGGCAAATACCGCTGCAATATTAAAAGCTTTTGTAGACTAAAACGATAAGCCAGGGCACCCGCAACGCGTATACCCTGGTTATAAATTACAAGGCGTAGCTATCGAAACGTAGCGTACGCCTAGTGATGACAACCGGCGCCATGGATATGGCCATGCTCGGCTTCTTCTTTAGTCGCGGGCCTAATGTCCACAACTTCTATATCAAAAGTTAAGGCCATGCCTGCCAGCGGATGGTTGCCGTCAATGGTAATATCGTCGCCCTCAATTTTGACAATCGTAACTTCACCGGAGCCTGAACTGACATCGGCATGAAAGTGCATGCCGACTTCAATCTCATCAATGCCTTCAAACATTGAGCGAGGAATCACCTGAATCATCTCATCATGTTGTTCGCCATAAGCATCTTTCGCTTCAACGCGAACATTAAATTTGTCGCCAACTGCTTTACCATCCAATGCGGCTTCCAGGCCGGGGATGATGTTTCCCACGCCGTGCAAATAAACCAACGCATCATCACCTCTTGAACTATCCAGCACTTCGCCGTCATCGTTAGTCAAAGTATAGTGAATTGAAACAGCCATATTGTTAGCTACTTGCATGATAAAACCTTTTTTGTAATTTAAAAGGCGACTATGATAAAGAGTTGTAACTGTTTTGTCTGAAAAAATTATTTCAATCCTTCATACCTCTACAGGAAACCGATCATGTCGCGCTGGAGACCGCCTGGACCAAAATCGTCCCCTTACATCACGCAGGAAGGCTATCAAGCACTGGAAATTGAATTAAGAGGCCTGTGGACCAAGCGCAAAGAAGTTACCCAGGCTTTATCGGCAGCGGCAGCGGAAGGAGACCGCTCTGAGAATGCCGAGTATATCTATCGTAAAAAAGAATTACGCGGCATAGACCGGCGTATCCATTATCTGCAAAAACGCTTGCCTGCTCTTAATGTCGTATCCCAGCCGCCTGACGATCAAGACAGGATTTTTTTTAGCGCCTGGGTAACCTTAGAAAATGAAGCCGGCGAAGAACTGATCTATCGTATTGTTGGAGCTGACGAGCTTGATCCTAAAAAGCAATACATCAGTCTCGATTCACCATTGGCAAGAGCGCTACTAAAAAAAACATTTGATGATGAAGTGATTATTAAAAATGAACTTAAAGAAACCCGGTACACGGTTATCGATATTAACTACGACAGCCAATAACACACCTATTTCTGTAAACGTTAAAAATAAATACCCTCGCATAGACTCAAACAGTCATTTGCTATTTAAATAAAGAATTAGAGTTGCAATAAATAGAAGTCTCTATATAATACGCAGCTTACGGAGAGGTGGCTGAGCGGCCGAAAGCGGCGGTCTTGAAAACCGTTGAGGGTTGATCCCCTCCCAGGGTTCGAATCCCTGCTTCTCCGCCATATAAAATAAAAAGCCCTGTTTTATCAGGGCTTTTTATTGCTTAAATTTCTACCTATGTTTTAGCCCGTGTTCCGGGCAATGTTCAAAAGCTTGGTGTAAACCATAAAGATTAAAATCCCTGTAGTTAAAGAAAGCCCCGGCAGTGATCAGAGAAATAAGCCGCCCCTCAACAGCCAGCCGTACGTTGCCAATGACTATCGGGTTCTTATTCAGTAAGCTAAACCGCCAGTTAGATGACTTAATTGTTTGGGCTGAAGAACTAACTGTTTCGAACGCAGTTAAAAGGTCAACTGCACCATTACACGGTAGCGCTACCCCAGCAAGAACATATTCTCGTTCTTTTATCGTAGCGCCTTTGCCGAACACCATTCCTCACTGGTAGATTGAGCAATATCATCGTACCATCAAGCAGGTCTGCAATATCGAGCATTTTCAATGCATGCAGCAAAACCGCTATCAAAAACCATCTGTTACCGCCATTTGCAGTTTTATCCAGTTGCAGAAACCTCAATGCGATGCCTGTTAATAAACAATCGCTATAGCTTGCAGCGTAACTGGTTCAACGATGTTATGGTTTCGTTTATAGGTCCGTCCATGCCGAGTGTGGCTCATTTGAACCCAAAATTTCAACCTGTCGTCAATGCGCAGCTTCCATAATGATTGAATCAAATTCAATACTCTCTTCCCAAGAACATCTACTTCTTTTGAATGATGCAATAGATCGTATTGTCGTCAATTCAGGGGCGAGTCATTGTTGGCTTAATTTGATGTCGCTTACTCGCGGTATCTCTGATCGGCAAGTATTTAAGGAAGTGGTTGACCGAGTGCTATCACAAGTGCCAAGCAAAGGACTTCCAGGTTTCTACCGTGCGATGTATTTGGATATTGTCACCGGCGAAGTAAAACATATAGCGGAAGCAGGTCGACTATTACAATCAATGCAACCAATAGATACTGACCGAATGGCAGCTTTTCATGCTTTCTATTGGCAACGCGCGCTAATTTATGCGACGGGCAGGGATGATTTTGTTCAGGCGTTACGAAATAGCAATTTACCGGTGATAGCCCATCTAATCGGTCAAGCAATCCAGAAGCATAATGTCGTGCAATTTCAGCCTAGTACAAACAGTCGAATTAGAAGAGTGGCAGTTGTTGCACCGTACTTGCTGACGCCGGCACATCCTCCGACATTAATGGCAATCGACCAAGCTAGTTTGCTAATACAAGATGGAATAAAAGTTAATTTATTTTCTTGTCAAGACTCACATTTACCGGAATCCTTTCATTTGCTTGGAAACGGATCATACGATCTGGGTAGAAATGTTGATATTAATTGGATAGCATCCAGTAATAATGAAGCGAAAATTTATATCAGTGATCATCGTTTTTCTTTGGTGCGCCGCGGGGTTGACATGCTAAAGTTAATCGCAGAATTTGATCCTGATCTGGTCATGATTGTTGGCCTTCATACTTGTCTATCGCGAGTTCTATACGAAAACTGGCCAGTACTAGCCTTGGGGGTTAATTCAGCGCCACCTATGGTACCTGCAGATGTTTGGCTAACAGCACAACAAGAATTGCATAATAAGTTAACTAGAGTTTGGGGCTCCGATTTTCCAGAAAGTATGGCTTGGCATCATCCTTATCGGGTTCGGAAAAAACTGCATGCAGCCAAATTTGAGCTTGCCAATTTTGGTATCCTTGCTAACTCAATCGTCCTTATTTCAGTTGGAGGGGGGCTCAATATAAAGATAGCCGGGATGTGGGCAACTCTGATATCTGATGTTCTCCGTAATAACCCTGAGGTTGTTTGGCTTTTGGTGGGAGGAAAAGGTGAGATGCCAAAAGCATTGATTGATGCTCCACAAGAGCAATTACGCCTGATACCTCATACATCAGAAATTCCAGCGCTGCTTGCTTGTTGCGATATTTACATTAATCCACCGATTATGGGAGGGGGATTTTCGGTCGCGGAGGCTATGGCGGAAGGCCTTCCAGTTTTAACGTATGCGGGTTCAGATGGTGGAGATAAAGTCGGCAATGAAGCCGCTCATACCGATGATGAATATTTCTCAAAACTTGATACTCTGATAAAGGATGTCAATCTTCGTATTGAAATTGGGAAAAGAATGCGCGAGCGATTTGATAGTACACTTGATTTGGCAAACTCTGGCCCAAATTTGATCGCTGCGTGCGAGGAAGCGCTCAAGCGCTATCAGCAGCGTGTTATTAATCAATAGTCTTTTTGATTTTTGCAGGAATGCCCGTTACCAGCACACTAGCCGGTATGTCCGAGATTACTACAGCGCCGGCGCCAATAAACGCATTGTCACCGACCACCAGTCTTTCAAGTAATGTCGCACCAATCCCGACTGTTACACCATAGCCGATTCGGGATAGACCTCCAAGATTACTGCCGGGTTGGATGCGTGAAAATGCGCCAATGTGAGTATCGTGACCAACGGTTACTCCACGATTTACAAACACATGAGAGTCCAATACTGCGCCTGGTCCTATCACACTATTCGCACCAATAAACACGCCTTCACCTAAGGTTGCCAAAGGTGATACATAGGCGCTCGGATGCACTAATGTATGAAAATGTAGGGTGGCGTAGCGTTTTTTTAGTTCGTCTGCCAGTGCTGCACGCGAGGGCGTTGTTGGGCCTAGCAGATAAAGCTCATTCACAACAGGGCTAAATTCGTTCAGTTGCTGGACCAGAGGAGGTGAGCAATGTTTGCTCAGTGCGAGCAAACGGTCAGCCAAACATACGTCTCGTTCTCCAACCTCTTCTGAATAATGGATGACGACTTTGCTCAATCGAAGGTCATTGCCAAGGGCACAGTCGAAGATATCCGATAAAATATTACTAACACCAAATATAACTAACTGTTTTTCAATCATTCAGCTCTCCTAAGCCCAAGCATAGCGCGTACTTCCCGTGCTGATGCAATCGGTCGTCCAATAGCATTCGCTTGAGCTACGACACGACGGACTAACTGTTCGTTACTTGCTAACTGTAGGCGCGCATCATCGAACCATAAATTATCTTCAAGACCGACGCGCACTCCATTTCCCATCACCACCCCCAATGCATTGGCTTTGGTTTGAAACCGACCAATTCCTGCCAACGACCAGAAAGACTGTTGTGGTAAATCGTTGATAATAGCGGATAAATGCAAAAGAGTAGCCTGCGCGGTACCTGGATTGCCTAACAATACATTGAAATAAAAAGGCGGTTCGATCAGACCTTTGTCGATAAGAATTTTTGCGACATTAACCATGCCAAGATCGAACACTTCAAGCTCTGGCTTAATGCCACACTCTTTCATGATCTGTGCAAGTCGCATGATGGTTTTAGGAGTATTTACACTAGTTTCAGTAGAAAAATTCATTGAACCTAATGTCAAGCTAGCCATATCCGGCTTCACGTTACCTTCAAGATAAAGAGATGCAGTTCGACATTCAATCTCACTCACTCTGCGCCCACTTAAGCTGGTGATAATGACAATCTCAGGTGTCTGTGCCCGGACTGACGAGATGATCTCAGAGTATATACTGGATTCATTTGATGGCGTGCCGTCAGGGTTACGTGCATGCAAATGAACCATTGACACACCGAGCGAAGCACAACAAGCAACATCGTCAGCAATTTTCTGTGGAGATACTGGAACGTGCGGGGAATATGTGGAGCTTGACCCAATACCGGTAGGTGCAAGGTTAATAATTAGCGGTTCCATTTTTATCTGCCTTTTCGAGAACTTATTTCTGAATCGAATAAGTAACTATATCGGTTATGAACATTGATTAAATCAGAATCTAAACATCGGATTAATCAAATTTAACAATCTCTTTGTCATAATAGATATTTAATGGGTAATACTAATTGCCTATACTAAATTATACAGTTTGCGTTTGAACGTGAATAGAAGTTAAGCATTGACCGCCAGTGTAAACAATGAATATTAAAATAGCTCTAGTCACAAAAAAGCCAAATCATGATAAGAGCAATAAGCCGCCGCTCAACAGCTAGTTGCCGTCGATCGGGAATTGAAAAGACCTCTAGCCCGCACCGCAAAATTCCCTTTAATCTAGAAAAAGCAGTCGAGCCACTATGAACACGGATTTACCCAGATGAACATCGGCTTACATCAATGCTTGCGACACCCTTTGGGTAAACCTCCCCTCTCGCGCAAGATCATGCTTTACCGGTGTTTATCTGTGACAATCTGGTTAACTGAGGTTTTTAAGTTTAATCATGTCATCAGTTTGAATCCTAATCTGGTCGCTGTTAGCCGACCTTGGCTTCAAAGTTCGGTTTGCAATCCGGGTATGCCGATACGCTGGATACGCATGGCATTATCGCCTTCTTCATAAACAAGCAGTTTCCTTTCTGTTTGCCAGAGCCGAAAAGCAAGTGCATGAGATAAGACACGAATCGGATAATCTCGGGGTAACTGCTGCAAATAAGGCTGAATGGTCACAAAATCCGTCGCGCCATACTGCTGCATGATAAAGCGGAGGCCGCCATTAGCCGGACCGATGTTATAGGCCAGCAAACCCAGAAACAGGTCGCCGCGCATCTCGGCCAAATAATATTTTAACGTTGCGGCGGCGATAAAAGTATTATGTCTCGGATTCAGTAACGAAGGCTTGCCCACTGCCAACTGTTTACCGGCTTGTTCCATAACGGCTTTAGGCACTTGAGTGATTTGAAACAAGCCGTGACCGCCATCCCGGCTGTCTCTGGGCAAAAAAGAAGACTCTGTCGCGGCGATACCCTGCAAAAGATTGACATCCACACCAAACACCTTGGCCGCTTCAACAATAGCCGGATTATATTCCTCTGCACGATCAACCAACTGCTGCAACTGTGCCCGATCATAACGCCGATAGGCTGCATAGACTTGATGAGCCAGCGTCACCCGGCCGGCCTCCTGCTTACCGCCAACCAGTAAACGAAAATGACCGAATGCCTGGGCAAATTGGTTGTGCATCGCAAACCAACCGACAACAAGCGCCAAGCCGACAGCCAGAATCGGCGACAAGATTACCGCCTTACCCCGCAACCGTTTACGCAGTTTCCACCAACCTATCAACAGCAGCGCCGCCGCAACGATCAATACTAAAACCCCGATCGCAAACGGCAATAAACTGGTAAAAAAACGGGTACCGGAAAACCAGCTGGCCGAATAGCCCAGCAAAACCATGACGACACAAGTCGCGGTGATCGCCAAACCTAACGTTTCAAAACCGATTATTAACAGCCTGCGTTTGAGACTGCCAACCAGCTGCCTGGGCTGCGCTTTTTTTGAAACTTTGCGTATCGAACGAGGCTTGGTTGTTGGAGGTAAGTCCTGTTTGACAGTAGCCCGCTTGCGAGGTGCGGCCGGCTTATTCATCTAAACGGATCATCCAGTTTCGGCGAGATTTTGTGGAGCATAAGTTCAATACGCGTTGAAGTCACCGAATTATAGGCCGAACCCGTTAATCCTGCTTGGCAAAGATAAGCTTGTCGGTAGCGAAACCCAGCGTTCCGGCTCGGTCGATTAATGCCTGTAAAGTCGCGTCGGGTAATTGTTTAGTTCGCGATAATATCCAGAAGTAAGAACGATCCGGACCGGCTATCATAGAATAAGCATAGTCCTTTTTGTCCAGTTCAATGATATTGTAGCCGCCGTAAAACGGACCGAAAAAAGACACTTTCAGCCGGCCCTTGTCCGGCTGCTCGACAAAATAAGCCTTGCCTCGCGCTTCATGCCATTCGCCATCTTCGGTATCCCAGCCCTTGTTCAACACATCAATACCGCCGTCATCCCGCAAAGTATAAGTCGCCGAAATATTCTCCAAGCCTCTTTCAAAGCGGTGATCGAGCCGGGCGACTTCATACCACGTGCCCAAATAACGGTTAACGTCAAAACCGTCGACAGCCGTAAGCCCTTCAGGAATGCCGGTGCAACCGGTCAGCAAGACCAATATCAGTATATGTAATATTTTCATGCGTAACCTCCGTTAAAGCGGCTAACTGTAGCCGCCAAAATTCGTGCAATCAACTTAAAGAGACTAATCAAAACGGGAGTGCGAGCTCTATCGGCAGCATTCGAAGCAAACAGCCGGAACCGTATTTACGCACTTTTACATTGTTGCCTGAATTGCTTTACCTGCAATTCAGGCATACTGAATTCATCGCTTGCGCCGAAAGCTCAGGGCGCTTATCTGCTGATAGCTACTTTTTTTGAAGACAATTAATGGTACGCCTGTCAAAATCGAAACCGTTTTCATTGACGCAATCTCTCATTTAGTGGAACCCTATCTATTTATGAAACTGCAACACATTGATATGCATAACGCTATTACCGCCTTAAGCTGTGCGCTGGATTTAGTGGGCGTTGACGAAGTCAGGCACGGCAAACGGGTAGCAATCATGGCCCGGACTATTGCCCTACACCTGAACTGGCCGGAGCTTGAGTGCCGGTCCATCCTTTACGCCGGCATGCTGCATGACTGCGGTGTTTCCAGAATCCACGAACACCACAAACTCACCGAAACATTGGAATGGGACGGCGCTGAAGAACATTGCATCCGCGGTGCCGATTATTTATCGGCCTGTTCTCCGTTGGCGCACTTGTCCGACGAAATTCGCTACCATCACACACGCTGGGAAAATTTACTGGAGTTGCCGATCGATCATCGCGTGCGCTTGCGTGCCAACTTGCTGTTTTTGGCGGACCGGATTGATGTGCTGCAAGCCCCCTTCCTGGACAGCGACCGTATCCTGATCGAGTATCCCGCGCTTATTGCCCGGATCAAAACCCTGTCCGGCATATTGTTTGCGCCGGAGCTGGTCGATGCCTTTGCTGAAGTCGCCGATGTCGAAGCTTTTTGGCTGTCTATGGAATCCGAATACCTGGATGAAGATTTAAACCGTATCGGCAGCCATACTCCGACAACCCGCCTCGATATTCCGGCGCTCAAAGAGCTGGCGCGGCTGTTTTCGCGTGCAGTCGACGCCAAGTCCCCGTTCACCGATGAACACTCGCAACGGGTGGCGCATATCGCCCGGCAATTGGCGATGGATTTCGGTATTGAGGGCTACGAACTGGAGCAGGTTGAAATCGCCGGATTATTGCACGACATCGGCAAACTGCGGGTATCGGAAGACATCATCGACAAACCGGGCAGCCTGACGCCTGAGGAAAAGGCTACGATGCACCGCCATAGCTACGATACTTTCCGCATTCTGCAACGCGTATTTGGCGACTCAAAAATCCCGTTATGGGCAGGCTTCCACCATGAGACGTTGATCGGCGATGGCTATCCGTTTAAAAACAGCCTGAAAGAACTGGATCTGGAATGCCGCATTATTGCCGTTGCCGATATTTTCCAGGCATTTGCTCAAAAAAGGCCTTATCGCAACACGATGAGTCTCGATTATATTCTGAACGATTTAGAGTCACGTGTTGCAAGCGGCCGTCTCGATGCGGAAGTGGTTGCCAAATTGACAGAAAATGCCGAACTCTATTATCGGCTGGCAGTGGATTGAACGTTATTGCATGCATGAAGCGTTGGATTACGATAGCGAAACTGTGAAAGTATTCGTTTTAGAACAAAAGCATTCACCACGAAGGCACGAAGAGCACGAAGAGCACGAAGATAAATATAAAACTTCGTGTACTCGGCAACTGCTCCTGCGTTGCTAAGCCACAAGGATGTGGCGAATGCAGAAAACGCAGGGAGCGGTTTTCTGTCTACCTCCTGTATCCCTACAGTCGTTCGTGCCTTCGTGGTGAAAAATGTTTTTAGCGTAATTTGGATAATACTTTCACAGCCTCTAGCACGGACGAATCAACCGCTCATAACGATGTATTTTACCAAGGCCTTCAATTCGGCTTTTGTCGAAGCCTGATGCGTATGAATCGCATAAACCTGACGGCTGATTTCAGGATCGGCCAGGTAACGATAACTGATGTCGGCCGCCTTTTTGGGTAAGGTATATTCGGGCATTAACGCAACGCCGATACCGGCCTTAACCATCTGTAGAATCCACTCTTCGCTATTACTGCGATAAGCCGCGTAAAGATTGATTTCCTGGTTTTGACATATGCATTTCAAGTCTTCTCTTAATTCGCAGTTTAGCCGGTCCAGATAAGGCTCCGACTGTATCTCTTTCAAGTCGACTTTTTGCAATTGGCAAAAGCGGTGAGTCGGACTGAATGCGACCACGTAACGCTCTTCATACAACAAGATCGAATGGTAGGGTGGTGCCGGTAGTTGCGCCGGAGCGCTGACCACCAGATCCAGCAAGCCTGAATCCAATTGCTTCAATAAGTTCGCTTCGCTATCGACGATTAATTCCAACTCGATATTGGGATATTCTTGCTGATACCACGCCAGACAAGGGCTTAGACGTTGCGCGCCTATCGTGGTCATCAGGCCGATGCGGAAAGGAATGGTATTTAGCCGCGTGAATCGAATGGCTTCCGCTTTGGTTGCCTGAAGATCCCGGTAAATCTTGCGCAGATTAGCTTCAACCATGCGCCCTAACGGCGTTAACTCGCAGCCGGAGCGCGTTCGCGTAAATAACGCTCCGCCCATTTCCTCTTCGAGTTTCTTTATAGCCTGCGTCAAAGACGGTTGCGACACATAAGTCAGTTGCGCCGCGTGTGTGATTGTTCCCTGATCGCAGACTGCCAAAAAATAGCGAATTTGTTGCATTTCCATGAGAGCTGCCCCCCGATATAGAGAAAACCTATTCTTCCATAGAAAGCCAATATTATACAAACCTTTATATTCCAATATAGGATTGCCCTCACTTTATAGACCGATACGAGAAAGCTATGAAAGCGGCAATATTAATTCTGATGTATCTCCAACGTCTTTCCAGAAGCAGGTATCGATACAGGATCTCTCGAATCAGATAATTTTGCTTTCAATGAAATAAGAGGGTTTGAATATGACAAAGAACAGGCTTTTACTCCTATTAGTCGATAGCTGCCGAGTTTTAGGTTTATCTGCGTTGTTGACCGTTGTCTGGCCGTCGGTCGTAAACGCCCACCGAGGAGCGAGCGATGAAATCGATGCCTGTAATATCCTGGTAGGCCATGAGCGAGTGCATTTTACCGCCTACACACCGACTTTCAATAGCAAAGAGTATTGCCAGTCGATTCCGCATCTGGGCACTACGAATCTGGTATTCGATTACGGCGGTAAAAGCTTGCGCAATTTAACCGTCGAATTTGAAGTCACCAAAGAACCGGAAGGATCCCGCGTTTTCTATCTGGAGCCGACGAAAATCAAATCCGGCACCGTGAACGGCACAGTTGACTTCAGTAAATTCGGTGCGGGTAATTATCTGGTCCATGTCGCGATCGTGCATAAAGACAAAAGCATCGACAACCATATCCCGTTGTCGGTAGGCCTTGAACCGGAAGCGTCGGGTAATTTCCCGTTAAGATGGCTATTCATCGCTTTGTTCGTTGCAGCAGGCGTGTATTTTATGAAACGCGTATCCGATAAGCCTGCAGCAGGGGCCTCCGATGTTTAAAGCCTACACGGACAAACTAAAAACCACTCCGGCTTTTCGAAACAACGTTTTTAAGTTCCTGTTCTTGCTGCCCATCTTGATAACGCTGATCGTTTTTTTCAGCGAAGATAGTGACGAATACTCTCAAGTCGGCAGCGCGTCTTATGCAGGACAAAATGAAGATCCGCAATGCGTTGCCGCTACGTTTGAAGGCGAATCCGGCGCTATCAATGGCGAGTCAACACTCGAAGGCATCAAATACAATATCCGTACACCGTTAAATTATAATGCCACGATCGCCCATCCGCTGCTGGTAGTGTTCTCTCCGGCAGGCTCGAACCGGGCAAAAACCGAAAAAACGACGGCGTTGACACTGAAAGCGACAACCGCCGGATTTATCGTCGCTTATGCCGATCATCCTGATTTATCGCCAACCACAACCATCGAACTCGGCACCATCCCCAGTTTAATTGCCAAGCAATGGTGTATTGATAAAGAACGTATTTTCCTTACCGGCCATTCCGACGGCGGTACTGCCGCGATGGCTTTGGCGTTTATGTCCGGCACCAAACATATTCCCAAAGCGATTGCGCCCAGTGCAGCAGGAATCGATCACCAAGATTTGCGGGATCATAAATGTCCTGACCCAATTCCTGTGATGATCATGCATAGCGTGAACGATCACTTATTCCCAAAATACGGTCAGCAGACTTCCGGGTGGTGGGCGGCATGCAATCAGTGCGAACCGATACCCGAAAAGATTGCCAACGGCTGCATGGCTTATACCGGTTGTGCTAAAGGCGTAAAAACCTGGTATTGCGAAGGCGATAAACTTCATTCGCAATGGCCGGGTATTAACGACACATTACTGGATTTTTTGATTTCTACCAGCCGCTAGACTCATGGCCTATCAGATCCAATCGGTGACTTAATAACAATAATCAATAATGCACACCACAAGCTGGTAACCAATTAGTCGACAATATCGACTAATTCAAAGCAGATGAAGTTGAAAAAAAACCAACAATAACCAATATCAATAAACCTGCCAGACAAGTTTGAGGTGCGCTCATTCGGGGTGAGCTTAAAAGCCCGCCCCTTTTTTTGTCTATCCATTTCAATATTTAGCCCCTCTTCCGGCTAAATGTTACCTACCGCCCCGTCTATCTTTCAGGATTTGGTTAAAACATAACTTCCCGACGTAACTGTTTTCGCTTGAATAGGGCGTGCCGTGCGGTGGACAACAACTCATTTCAAAAACACCAACAATTTTAATTCGTCCATCAGCCGTTTTACTGTCACTATCGGGTTAAATATTTTCCAGATCAATCTTAGTGGTTATGAGGATACGATTATGAATATACTGATTACCGGCGGTACCGGTTTTATCGGCAGTGCATTGACTAAAAGCCTGATTGAACAAAACCATGCGGTTACGGTGCTAAGCCGCAATCCCGATAAAGTCGCCCAAATATGCGGACAGGGCGTTAAGGCATTGGGCAGTCTCTCGCAACTGGGAGCCGAAGACAGCTATCAGGTCATCGTTAATCTTGCCGGAGCACCGCTGATTGACGCTCGTTGGACTGAACAGCGCAAGCAACTGATCAGGAGCAGCCGTATCGAACTGACTGAGCAGTTGGTTACCTCTATCGATCATATGGCAGTTAAGCCGGAGCTGTTAATCAGCGGTTCCGCTGTCGGCTATTACGGCAATCAAGGCGATACAGTGCTAACCGAACAATCGGCTCCTTATGAGGATTTCTCGTCGCGGCTTTGCGCCGATTGGGAAGCCGCCGCCAAACAGGCCGGACAATTCGGCGTTAGGGTTTGCCTGATCAGGACCGGCTTAGTCATCGCCAATGGCGGCGGTTTTTTGCAACGGATGTTATTGCCGTTTCGTTTGGGATTGGGCGGACGCTTGGGCGACGGTCAGCAATGGATGTCGTGGATTCATCGCCAGGATTGGATCAATATCGCGTTGACCATGATGACCGATCCAACGATGCAGGGCGCTTATAACGCAACCGCGCCGAATCCTGTCACCAATGCCGAATTCACCCGGATATTGGCCCAATGCCTGAACCGCCCTGCCCTACTGCCGGTGCCGGCCCTTT
Organism: uncultured Methylobacter sp.; assembly: GCA_964547705.1. Lineage (GTDB taxonomy): Bacteria > Pseudomonadota > Gammaproteobacteria > Methylococcales > Methylomonadaceae > Methylobacter_A. The sequence goes on from CAZJOY010000056.1 coordinate 13,821, forward strand.
AACTAACAATACCGACCGGAAAAATGTCTAAGATTGTCCTTGACACTCAGGGCCCCATGCAGGGACCGCTGGTGTACACGGGGATTAACCTTCAATATGGCGATCTTGCCGCCGCGTTAAATGAGGCGTTATCGCGTAAATCATAGCCCAGCCCGACATAGTAGCCAGCAAGGCGATGGCGTAAGAATCGGCAACCTGAAATATCCAGTAATGCCTGACTCTGTCCAGTTCGGACAAAAACATCGATCTAGCCGAATCACTGCATGTCCTCCGCGCACAGGCGGTAGCCTACACCGGCTTCAGTCAGAAAATACCGGGGCCGGGCCGGATCGGACTCAATTTTGTGGCGCAATTGCGCCATGTAAATTCGCAAATAATGGCTATGTTCGACATAAGAAGCTCCCCACACCTTTTCGAGCAGTTGCCTGTGCGTGACCACGAATCCCGCATTGCGTACCAGCTCCGACAGCAAGCGGAATTCGATCAGCGTCAGGTGAACTTCCCGCTCACCGACAAAAACCCGGCGTTTGGTCAGCTCTACTTTCAACTCGCCGACCTGGAAATACTCTTGCGCGCCGCCGGGCAGCTTGGCGACGCGCCTGAGCAAGGCTTTGATGCGCGACATCAGTTCCGCGGTGCTGAATGGTTTGGTCAGGTAATCGTCAGCGCCGTTGTCCAGCGCCTGGGTAATATCGATTTCCTGATCGCGAGCCGAAAGCACGATGATCGGCAACTCAGACCAAGCGCGCAAACGGCAAATGACATCTTGACCATCGATGTCCGGCAAGCCCAAGTCAAGTATAAGCAGGCCGGGTTGACGGTTACGGGCGACGGTCAAGCCCTCGCGCCCGCCGGCAACGGCAAGCACCGTATAATCCTGGCTTTCCAGCGCGGTAGTCAGCAATGGACGGAGCTGTGGGTCGTCTTCAATCAGCAAAAGTAATGGGCCTGTGGTTTTCATGGCGTCAGCCTTTCTCTTCCGAATCGATAGTCGGCGGCGCTTCCGGTACCGGAAGATGCAGTTGAAACACCGCACCGCCTATGCTGCGGTTGGTTGCGTGAATTTCACCGCCGTGAGCTTCGACAATAGCCCGGCAAATCGACAAGCCCAAACCGACGCCGCTTTGCGCGCTTTCTGTGTGGATTCGGAAAAACTTGTCGAAAATCTTTTCCTGCAAGTTTTCAGGGATGCCCAAGCCGCTATCCGCCATGGCTATCGACAGGCCGGACGGCGCGGTTTCAACCGAAATGTCGATAGGCAATCCCGGCGGCGAGTATTTATCGGCATTGTCCAGCAAATTCACTATGACTTGCTGCAACAATACCGCATCGACATAAATCAACGCCTGCCCATCCGCCATAGCCACATTGACCTGCCGGCTTTTCAGTTTTTTGTCGAGCCTTCGTAAGGCGCTGCCGACAATCTCCTCCGGCGCGTACCATTGCCGATTGAGCACCACTTCGCCCGCCTCCAGCCGCGCCATTTCCAGGATTTTGGTGGTCAGGTCGGACATGCGCTGGGCTTCCTCGCTAATCGCGCCGGCCAATTTTCTTTTCCTGTCCTCGTCCAATTGCCCCGTATCGGTTTCCAATGTGCTGGCGGCGCAGACGATAGTCGCCAGCGGCGTTCTTAAATCATGGGAAATGCTGCTGAGTAGGGAGTTACGCAGAGTTTCCGCCTGCATTTTCAAGGTCGCGTCCTTGGCTTGTTCCGCTAAGCCGGCTCTTTCTAAAGCGTGGATGATTTGATTAATAAAAGCATCTAAAAGCTGGCGTTGTTCGGGAAGAAATATCTGTCGTGGATTGACGGACTCAAGCGCCAGCACGCCGACGGTTCCGGTTGAACCGCTAAGCGGGATATAAACAGCGGCCACGCCGGGCAAAGCGCCGGTGCTGTTATCCAGCATCCGGCCGTGATTAAAAACCCAACAAGCCGTGCCCAAATCGGCGCCCTGTAAAGAAATGTCCAAGGGCGGTTTATCGGGATAACACACAAGCCCGTTGCGGTCGGGAAAAAAAACGTGTTTCGTCCGCCGAATTCGGCATAGAGACGATGCACGCCGATTTCGATAATTTCCGTTTCCAAACGGGCTTCGGCTAGCTCCTTGCTCAATCGATAAAGGGCCGATGCCCGCCGTTCCCTTTGTTCGGCCACGCGAGCCTGGTGGCGGACGTTTTCCGCCAACTTGCTGGTCACCGTACCGACCACCATCGTGACCGCCAGCCCGGCCAGGTTTTCCGGTTCGGCGATTGCGAAGGAAAAAATCGGAGGAGCGAAGAAATAGGCGAAAGCGCCGGCGTTAGTCAATGAGGCCAGAATAGACGGCCAAAAACCGAAGCGAATGGCGACAAAAAACACCCCCAGCAGATAAAACATCAGAATATTGCTGGTCGTGAGTATTGCTCGAAACGGCCAGTCGATTAGCGTCAATACCAGCGGAATGGCGATGCCCCAAAGCCAATGACCATGGGAGGGCGATTCGCTATGATGATAGTCGAAAAGCTTTTCTGTCGCTTTGCTAGTCGATTTCAACAGAGTCCGCTCTATAGATAAAATTACTGCGCCGCTACAAAAGCTTTACTCATGTGCTCCGTGAGCTTGCCGTCATCCTCGTAGACGAGCAGCACTTTTAGCTGCTCAGCCTCCGCGACTCGAGCCGCGTCCTGCTCGCCCATACAAAGCAGGGCGGTATCCCAAGCGTCCGCCCACGCCGGATCGTCGTGCATCACCGTCACCGAACGCAGATGGTGGGTTACCGGCCGTCCGGTCTTGGGGTTCAGGATATGGGAATAGGTTTGCCCGTTCTCCTCGAAGAAATGCTGGTAAGTTCCTGCGGTCATGATGGCAATACCCTGCTGTTCCCTGACATCGATGATCTTCTCTATCTCTCGGGTTAATGGCGTGGGTGTTTGGACAGCAACCCGCCAGTCGTTACCGTTGGCCTTTCGTCCCTTAACCATCATTTCCCCGCCTATTTCCACCAGGTAATTTTTTATGCCCAATGCTTCCAAACGGTGAGCGACCAGCCCCACACTGTATCCTTGCGCAATGGAAGACAAATCGATCTTGAGCTTGGGATCTTTCTTCCTGATGCGATTGTTGACCGCATCCACCTCCAGAAGCGACATGCCGACATGAGGCAAAAGAGCGTCGATTTCGTCCTGGCTAGGAACTCGGTTTTCGCGACCGGAAAAGCCCCACAGATCAAACAAGGACTTTACGGTCAGATCGTAACAACCGTTCGAGTGCTGATAAACCGTATGGGCAATAACCAGCAACTTGGCAATTTCCGGAGACACCAACAACCAATTGGTTCTCTCCTGCCGGTTGATACGCGAGATTTCGGAATCTTCGCGGTAATTGGACATTTGGGCGTCGATTTCAGCCAGTGTCGCGGAGACTTCTCGCCGGGCTTGCTCCAACGATGTCGATGTACCGTCTAAAACCAGTTTGATGTGGTAAGTCGTGCCCTGCGCCTCTCCTGACAACTCGGATTCATGAGATGATTTCTGGCACCCCGACAGGGCAAAGGCAATCAGTAATAAGGCAAACAACCGTTTCATTTTCATCGTATCCTCTTTCATCTTCGTTATAGTCAGCAGCTCACCGGCTCCGGCTCTTGTTAAAATTGAATAACTGCGTCCACTCCCAATAAAACTTGATCGGTCCGTTGTCCTCCGTCGAAAGGAGCGATTTGTGCTTCGCTCCAGTCGTAACGCAGTTCAGGGCGGACCATCAACCAGCTCTTGGGTTTCCAGTTCACTCCTGCGGTCATCGCGTAATAGTTGGCGGCACCTGCCGAATAGCGAACCCCGTTGTGATCCCTGAACCATTCGCCGCGCACACCCAATCCCCACGTATCGGCCACCTGATAGGTCAGGTATTGGACGATGGAATACCACTCGGCATTTTGTCCTTGAGCAACGGCATTCTGCTGGGTTCCCCGGTCGTGTTGGAGCACATAGTGCCATTTCCCGAGCTCTTGCTGGGCAATCGCCGAATAATACACCAGTTCGGAACTCTGGCTTTTGTAGACATCGCCTTGCAACACCGAAAAGGAAACCGTAGTGCCGGTCTTGGCATTGTTCCAGGTCAGTCCGCTCGTGTGGCTCATGGCGCCTAAATCCCGGGCGAAATTGTCGGCACCCGTTATCGCCCCGAGGTTTAAGCTCCATTGATCGTTCAGCGCATAGCTAAACAGTGCCCCCGTCGCGGTAAAAGGGGAGGACTTGAAACTGTAGGAATGCGAGGAAAAGAAATTCAGCGGCGATGGCACCGCCTCATAACCGATGATGCCGTAAAAATGGCCGAATTTTCCGCTCAAGCCGTTACCGATCGGCGCAAAGACTTCCACGTAAGCCTGCGGCAGGGCGATGTCGTAAAAGCGCAGGTCGCGTTGGCTGATCAACTCCGTGTCCCAATGGCCGGTTGCCTGAGTATAGCGGGTATCCGTGCCGAACATGAAGTCGAAGCGTCCGCCCACATCCCAGTTTGGACCTTTGACAACGGCTTTTTCCAAGAATAGGTTCAACTGGTACAAATGAAACTCGCCGTTTCGGTCGGTCATGGATACCGGACCGTTATTACTATCCGTGGGATCATCGGTATTATAGTTGATACCGCCAGCGGCCCAGCCGCCGAGATTCAGCCCATAAGGTTGCAGCTCGGTCCAACTGGACGCATCTTTTCCGGACAGCTCGGAAATCAAGCCAGCAGGCGTATCGTCTGCACTGGCTACATTACTTAGTATCAAAACACTGCAAACACTTAATAAGCAGTTTCGTATGGACATTAGAATTTGCCGCCATTTATGAAAAAAAGCGTAACGATACTGGCGAAAAAACCTAATAAAATGGCCGGCATCCAACGTAAATGCAGGGTAAAGGTATAGCCTTCGCCTTCTTCCATATTGCCTTTCATTAATCCCAATACATGTAATGCCGGTGCGGAACCGATCGCCAACAAACTACCGCCGACACCCAAGGTCAAGGTTAATAACAGCCATTGTCCAATTGGCAGGCTGGGATGCATATTTAACACAGCAAACATCAATGTGCCGTTATCGATGGACGAGGATGACAAACCAATCAAGATATTTGCTACGGTAGGACTGATTTCGGTGAACAAATAATGCGCCATCGCATCTAAATAACCTAAAAAATTCAGTGCGCCGACGATCATCATCGCGCCGTAGAAAAATAACAAAGTATCCCAATCGACACCGGCAATACACTTAAAAACATCGAAACCCTTATTTGAATCGCTGGTTTCTTGTGTTTCAGGGATTAAAAAATGGCTCAATTTTTCAGATTTAGTTAAATAATAAGCAAAGAATTGTAATAACGCTAAACCCAGCATCATTCCTGCTATCGCGGGCATATCAAGAAAGACGTTCGATAAAATGGTCAAGCGCGCCAGGATTTTTCGCGACAGCTAAAATGGATCCGTCCGATTTTAGCA
>CAZJOY010000057.1:0-19054 GCA_964547705.1 uncultured Methylobacter sp.
CCGAATCTAAAAAAATAAAACCGCCCTCATTCACTTTCAATTTTACTCCAGCCAGCCAAAGAGCGCTTATCGCTTGTATAGCCAGCAACTATTACAAAATACAGGCCTCTTACATGAAATATTCATCCCAACACGTCAACGCGGCATTGCTGCTGGCTCTTGCCGCCGTCCCGGCAGTCGCTTTGGCCGATTCTGCCGCAAACAGAAAAACAGCCCCATCCAAGCCTAAAAACGAAACCTCGTTGCCGGAAGTCAAGGCCAGTGCCGCGCGGATTTATCCAGGAGGGGCGAATGATGTGGCGAGAACGGGCAGCAAGACCGATACGCCATTGCGCGATATTCCCGCCAGTATTGCGGTAGTGCCGGAAAAAGTGCTTAAAGAACAAGGCGCAATTACCATGAATGACGCCATGCGCAATGTCAGCAGCGTTCAGCCGCAAATGGCAGGTGGCTATGGTTATGCCAATAACTACACCTCGCGCGGGTTGGGTTTAAGTTTTTTGCGTGACGATATGCCCGACGGCCCCTCTCAAAACGGCTATTACCGCACCATGGCCGATGTCGAGCGCATTGAGGTCTTAAAAGGCCCGGGCTCTGCATTGTTCGGCGCGGCGAACGGCGGCGGCAGCATTAACCTGATCACCAAAAAACCGAAAAACAAATTCAATGTATCCGGAGGCACAACGTTCGGCAGTTTCGGCACAGGCAACGGCTATCTCGATTTAACCGGGCCGATGCTGAACGGTACTGCCGGACGGTTAATCGTCAACGGCGAACACACCGATGGTTTCCGAGGCTTAGGGCGGGATATTGTCGAGGTTTCCCCCAGCCTGACTTGGCAGGTAGCCAATAATAAAACGCTGACCATTGACTTCGATCACCGCGACATTCAAGTTAAGCCGGACAACTTCGGCATTCTGTTTGACGCTAAAGGCAATCTTGCCGATGTGTCTCGCGAAACCCGTTACTACACCCCGTTTAATAAAACCGACCAGGAAATTAACCGGATCGGCGTCACGCACGACTGGATATTTTCCGACGCCTTAAGTATGCGCACCGCAGTGGCCTCTGAAAACCGCCAACTGAATTTAATAAGAAACCTGTCGGCCACTGCCACTTTGGCAAATACCGTGACAGGGCGAAATGCGCGCAGGCAATCGGACGATGCCGATTACACCACTTTCCAAAACGAGTTAACCTGGAAAACAAGCACTGGCCCGATTGATCATACGGTATTAGGTGGATTTGAATATAAAAACACCGACATCGATACCAATGTCGATATCTATCTCTTCCCCAACATCGCCAACCTATACAACCCGGTCGTTTTGGAATCCTCGCTGGCCGGAAACACCAATTTTCAGCTATTCGACCGGAAAATGACCAGCGATACCTTGTCTTTCTACGGACAGGATCAACTGGCTTTCGGCGAACATTGGAAACTGCGCGGCGGCGTGCGTCACGACATTATCAATTATGACGATAAAGGTTTTGAACGGACGGTCCAGAGTCTCGCAGGCGTTTCCAATTACCGTGTAATTGACGAGAGCAAATCCTTCACTACCGGCTCGATAGGCGGGGTATTTCAGCCGACAAAAAACCTGGCGTTTTACGCGGGCTACAGCACCGGGGCATTTATCAATTTAGGCACCGAAAGCAAGGCATACTCGACAGCCCCGGAAACCTCCTCGCAAATTGAAGTCGGCGCCAAAACCACCCTGCTGGACGGCAAAGCGGATTTCAATGTCGCGCTATTCGATACCGAACGTAGTGACTATTTCGTCACCTTACCCGGCAGTAACGGCTTGGCGACCCAGGACGGCAAAGATCAATCCCAAGGCGTAGAAATGGATGTTGGATTACACCCGCTCAGCGGCTGGAATATCAGCGGTAATGCGGTATGGATGGACCCTGAAACGCAGTCGCGCGCGGTAGCTAGCAATGCGCCTTTGGGCGTCGTTGACCGCAGTATCTACGGCACTGTCCCTACCGGTGTCAGCAAAGAAACATTCAGCATCTGGAACAGTTATGAAATTCAGCAAGGCTTTGCCAGAGGCCTGACCTTCGGCTTAGGCGTTACCCATAAAGGCAAGGCTTATGCGGATAACCTGAATTTGCTCAAAGTCCCGTCCTACACGACATTGGATGCTGCGATTGCTTATCGCCAGCCGAGTTGGGAAGCCGCTGTTAATATAAAAAACCTGACCGATGAGAATTACTATACCAACCCGACATTTGTCGGCGCGCTGCCCGGCGACCCGCTTAGCGTTTACGGCAGCGTGCGTTTTAACTTTAACTAAAACAGAGACTGGAAATGCTGCAAGCGACTGAACTGACTAAAGCCTATAACGGCGTCATTGCACTGAACAAACTGAACCTGACAGTTGAGAGTGGCGAGATTTTCTGCTTGCTGGGCGCAAACGGTGCCGGAAAAACCACGACGATCAATTTGTTCCTGAATTTCGTGACGCCGACCGGCGGACGGGCTCTGGTAAACGGCATCGACGTCAGTGAAGAACCGCTCGAAGTGAAGCGTCACATCGCCTATATTCCTGAAACGGTGATGCTCTACCCCAGTCTTTCCGGACTTGAGAATCTCAGTTATTTCACCACGCTGGCGCTCGGGCATAAACGGCCCGAGCCTGAATTGCTCGAATTGCTCTCGCAAACGGGACTGGCGAAAGAGGCCGCGTTCAAACGCGTCTCTGGTTACTCGAAAGGCATGCGGCAAAAAGTCGGCATTGCGATTGCGATGGCGAAAAACGCGAAAGCGCTGCTGCTCGACGAGCCGACGTCCGGTCTCGATCCACAAGCCGCGAACGAATTCTCCAAACTGCTGGACCGGCTCAAATCTGAAGGTGTGGCGATTCTGATGGCCACTCATGACCTGTTCCTGGCCAAGCAAGTCGGCACACGTGTCGGCATCATGCAGCGCGGAATACTGGCCTCGACGATGACGACCGACGATCTCGGCCATGCCGATCTGGAACGGCTTTATCTTGAGATTGCCGGAAGAAAGGAGGCCGGATGAACGCCTCCGCAAACGTTATCGGCACCATTGCCGGCAAGGAATTGCTTGAACTGCTGCGCGATGCGCGGTTCTGGTGGACAGGCTGCATCATGCTGGTGCTGATGTTAATTGCGCTGTTTCTGGGCTGGCAGCAAATGCAGCGCGTTGACGGCGAGTACGCCGCAGCCCGCGCCGTGGCTTATCAGCAATGGCTGGATCAGGGCGATAAAAATCCGCATCAAGCGGCGCATTTTGGGCAATACGCTTTCAAGCCGGTGAGCCCGTTGGCTTTCGTCGATCCGGGCATCGATCAATTTGTCGGTTCCACAGTGTGGGTCGAAGCGCACAAACAAAACGAATTCAATTTTCGCCCGGCACGCGACGCCACCTCATTGCAACGCTTCGGCGAGCTGACGATGGCGTTTGTATTACAAATACTGGTACCGCTGGTCATTGTGCTGCTGGCATTTTCGGCGTTTACCGGCGAACGCGAACGCGGCACCTTGCGGCAATTGCTGAGCATCGGTGTAAAGCCTTCGCAATTATTGATCGGCAAAGGCCTGGCGATTATAACGGCTGTCGGTGCATTACTGTTGCCGGCGGCATTACTCGGCTTTATCGCGCTGGGTTTCGCCGACAATCAACAGGTGGGCATCAACAACTTATTCGCGCGTAGTGCCTGGCTGGTCGCGGGCTATGCGATCTACCTGATTGGATTTATTGCATTGGCATTGGGCGCATCGGCAGCCTCGTCGTCATCGCGCAAAGCGCTGATCGTGCTGCTCGCCTTTTGGGTGGTAAACGGTTTTATCGCGCCACGGGTCATGACCGATTTAGCCCGCCTATTCTGCCCAACGCCAAGCAAAGTGGCATTCCAGAACGGTATCAACGAAGCCCGTAAAGCGACTTTCGGACATGATGAAACGCATCCCGCTTTCGTCGCTTTCCGCGATGAAGTGCTTAAAAAGTACAACGTTACCCGTATTGAGGACTTGCCGGTCAGTTTTCGCGGCCTGACTTTGCGCAAAGACGACGAGAACGGCTACCGCATATACGATGAACACTACGGCGCACTGTGGGATACCTATGCGCGTCAGGAACGCATCCGCGCTATCGCAGGGTTCATGTTTCCGCTAGCCGCACTCAGACCGTTTTCGATGGGCTTGGCCGGCACCGACACTTTTCATCAAAACCAATTCGCTACAGCTGCCGAGCAGTACCGGCGGCAGATTCAAACCGCAATGAGCGAAGATTTGATTCTGCATCACAAAAACGGCGATGACCGTTATGTGTCTAACCGCCAATTATGGGAAAAGATTCCGACTCTGGAACACAAACTGCCGGGAGCTGGAACCGCTATCGCTGAACAGGGTTTGAATCTGGGGATTTTATCGGTTTGGATGTTGGCGACAGTCGCTTTTGCGGTAACGGCTACGCGGCGCTTACATCCATAAACCTTAAAAAATCATTTCGTCCACGAAATACACGAAATACACGAAATACACGAAATACACGAAATACACGAAATAAATCAGCATGCCATATTAATTTAGCAATTCACCCTTTAGGTGACGATCAACAATTGCTATCTCTTTGGAAATTTTCGTGCTTTTCGTGTCTTTCGTGGACAAACTGCGGTTCTTAGAATAATCAAAGGATAGTAATAATGCATACGACACTGTATTTGAAAGAGATATTTAACTTTGAACGCTCCTTGTTCCGCGCCGATCGTCTGGATTTTATTGTCGCATTGATTCTGTTTGCGGCAGTCGGTTACGGCTTTGTCAACGGCCAGTCATGGATCGACAAGCAGCAGCAAGCCGTGTATGCCGCGCAAACGGAAGAGTCGGTGCGCCTGCAAGAGCTGAAAGACAAACTAGCCGGGATTGACGCAGGCAGCCTTAAACCCGGCAAAGCTTTCGAAAATCCTGCCAATGCCTACTGGGTCGGAAACCGTCATGCGGCGACCTATGCCATTCTGCCGCCGACTGCCTTTGCCGCGACCGCAATCGGTCAAAGCGACCTGAACCCGCCCTACGTCAAGGTGTCCGCCGATAATAAAGAAACGTTCGCGTTAAACGAGGAAATCGAAAATCCCGGCAATTTACTGATCGGTAATTTCGATTTGGCCTTTGTGGTGGTGTTTTTATTGCCGCTGTTGATGATTGCCCTCTCGTACAACCTGCTCTCTGCCGAACACGAGCAAGGTACACTGGCTATCACAATGACCAACCCGGTACCGCTTTGGGTATTGATTGCCGGTAAACTGGGATTTCGCGCGGCTCTCGTGTTCTTGCTGACAACAAGCTTTACGTTAATGGGACTGATTGCGACCGGTACCGATTTATCCACGATGGATAGTCTGGTACGGTTGGGTTGGTGGATAGCGTTGCTGTTAACTTACCTTCTGTTCTGGCTTGCGTTGGCAACCGCGGTCAATGTGTTAGCCAAATCATCCGCGCAAAACGCGATGATGTTGACCGGCTTGTGGATTTTGATTTTGCTGGTATTGCCGGCTTTTATCAGCATCGCCGTCAACGTCGCCTACCCGGTTCCGTCGCGTGTCGCCATGATAGGCTTGATCCGCGCCGCCCAAACCGATGCCAACAAAGAAGCTGACGCCACCGTTGCGCGTTTCGAGCAAGAGCATCCGGAAATGGCGGCGAAACCGGTCGACAAAAGCGGCGACGCTACAGCCGCCAGAAAACGGGTATTGGTGCAACAAGCGGCGGCCGAGCGGGTTGCACAAATCATGGCGGGATACGACCGTCAATTGGAGCGGCAGCAGCACAGCGTCGACAGTCTGCGTTTTTTATCGCCGGCAATTGTGATGCAGGAAGCGTTGAATGCCGTCGCCGGCACCGATAATAGCCGTTACCAGCATTTGTCTATGCAAGTCGATGCGTTTCACCATGTTTGGCAGGGCTTTTTTCTGCCGAAAGTGCTTGAAAATACGCCGCTCACACTCGCGGATTATCGGCTTTTTCCGCATTTTAGTTATGTCGAACAGGAAAGCGCTGAAACAAGCTTGCGCCTGTTCGCCGGGCTACTCGGCTTAGCCGCCCCGATTGTTTTGCTGTTTTGGTTCAGCCTGCGCCGCCTTCGAAATTACCCGGTTACAGCATGAGCTACACGATGAACTTCGACGCATTGAATAACTGATGTTACGCATTGTCCGCGAACAGTGGTAATGCGTAGGGCGCGCCGTGCGCGTCTTGACTTCCAAGGCACGCACGGCGCGCCCTACGGCGGATACTACAAGTGGGTAACATCCTTTAACAAACAAAACCGGATATCAGGGAAATCATCATGTCTAAAAAAGATCATGTCGGCCGTGCAAACCGCAGGCATTGAAAAACTCGGCTTTGTGACCGAACCCAAATCAAAGGAATAGCGCTTTCCCAATTTACTTTTAACCTTATACCCAGCCAGCCAAAAAGCTTTCGTTGCTTTATATAGCCAGCAATTATGATAAAAACAACAAAAGCTTCGTATGAAACAATCACCCCAATACAGGCAAGCATCTGTCAGAGCGGCATTGCTGCTGATGCTTGCCGCAGTACCTATAGCAAGCTTGGCGGATGCCGCCGATATAAAACGCGATGCGCGCACCGCTGTCTTGTCCGATGCGGAAGAGACAAAGAGCGAAAAGAAACGCCGCAAAAAGGAAAAACATCAATCGGACCCTAAAGCCGGAAATACCGTCACCTTGGCCGAAACCAAGGTAACTTCATCGGCATTGCTGGAACAGCAACGGCTGGCTAACGAAGTGCCGCAAGCCGGCATCGAGCGCGAGGAATTCGAACAACGCAACAACCGCCGTCTGGGCGATGTGATTCAACGTTTGCCCGGCGTTCTGATGGGCGGCCCGCCAGGACAACCCCAGGATATTCAGTTGCGCGGCCTCGACAAGGAATTCACCCGCACCCAGGTGGACGGCGTTCGTTTGCCGGACGGCGGCGAAAAGCGGGAGTTTCAAGTCAATCGCATTCCCTCCTTCCTGGTCGAAAAAGTCACCGTAATCCGCAATCAAACCGCGGAATACGAAAGCGACGGATTGGCCGGGCAAGTGGACGTCAAAACCCGCACCATACCCAAAGGCAAACCCCAAGCGGAAGCCCGTCTGGGCTATGGCGGCCATGACGACGGCCTGGATGGCGACATCATTCACGGTTCGTTGGGCTTTGGCTATCGGCCGGTCGATTGGCTCGGCGGCAGCGGCGCTTTCGATTACCAGGACAATACCGTGCTGCGCCCTAAGTACAAGTTATTTTCAACAGGAAAAACCGAAGACGAAAACGAAATCGGCCGCCAGGAGTCGACCAATTTTTTCGGCGATTTGGGGACATTTTACGACGGCGGCGAATTCCATTTTAAGCCGATGGTCTTGGAACTCGACAAAGACATAACGAAAACAAGAGTGATCAAGGAAAATGGCAAGGCCGCCACCCAGGAAGGTGAACAGGAAGACGCACTGCAAAGCACATACGGTCTCGGCTTAAGCCATCGCCACGCATTCAAGCAAGGTCCAGTGTGGGAATCCCGCGCGGGCTTTTATCAAAGCGAGGAAGACAAGGACAAAAGCAAACCGGCGTTCAAGGAAACCAGGATCAATAGCGGCCTGTTCGCCTTGGATAAAACCACCCTGGAAAAAGAGGACAAGCAAGACAAAACCTGGGATGTCGCAAGCTCTCTGCGCACGCCTTTTACTTTTGGACTGCCGCAGGAACTGAAATTCGGCGTGGCATTCCGCCAACGCGAACGGGACCGCGATAAGCTCATTCAGGAAATCGATAACAAGGGTAAGCTGAAAGACACGACCAAACCGAAAGACACATACGCCCTGGAGGAGACTTACTATGCGGCTTTCATTCAGGATAATCTTTGGTTTACCGACCGCATCAGCCTGATGCCCGGCATCAGGGCCGAGCATGTGGCGCTGCTGTCCGCGACCGGCGACGGCGTTAATGCATCGAAAAACACCACCGATCTTAACCCGTCATTGCACTTTTTGTACCGGGTTCGCGACGATCTCAGTTTGCGCGCCGCCTTTTCCAAATCGCTGAGCCGGCCGAAATTCGACGAGCTGTCGCCTTTTGAACAGGACGACGGCAATACCAAGATTGTGGTCGGCAATCCCGATCTCGATCCGGCGCGCTCTTGGAATTTCGATGTGGGCGGCGAGTACTCGATTTTCGATTTGTTTCTGGCCGTTAACCTGTTCCACAAAGAGGTTTCCGATGTCATTGAGGAAGTCGATACCGGAGTCAACCGAGGCACTAAAGATATTTTCCAAGTGGAAAATGTCGGAGATGGCTGGACGCGCGGCATCGAACTCGAACAACGGATAGGCTTTGGCTGGACCGGTTTGGATGTTCTGAGCGGCGTTAAACTTTGGGCCAATGAAACCCTGCTGGAATCGGAGCTTACCGACAAAACCAGCAAACAGCGGCCGTTCAAGAACCAACCGCGTTTCCTGACTAATGCCGGTATCGATTACAACTATGCGCCTTGGGGGACCACCTTTACGCTGGCCTGGAACTACATTCCCGAGCAGTGGGAAGATAAACCGGATGGCACCGCTAAAGCCATATTGCCGTCATCGACTTTCGACGTATCCGCCTACCAGCACGTCTACAAAGGATTTTTCGCCTTCGCCGAGATCAATAACCTGACTGACGAGTACCGCGCCGAAAACGAATATGCCGCTGACGGATCGGCGAGCAGTGAAAAAGTGGAAACCTACGGCAGAACATTCCTGGCGGGCGTGAAATGGCAATTTTAAAGCCAAGACATCCTGAACTAGTTGATTTTATTCATGCCCTTCCACTTCGCTCAGGAAAATGTTCGGTAAGCTCAGACTATCTACCCGGAAAAATATTGTAGGTGCGGATAAGCTCGTATTTACAGCGTAACAAGCAAGACAGTAAACAGACAGAAAATCTCCATTTAAAGCCAGCCATCGCCTTATGTGTGAATAGCCAGCCAAAAGCATGCTAACTACAACAAGAAGGTGTTTATGCGCTATTTCCAAAATCAACGACTATTGCTGGCTGTTGCCGCATTGTTGAACACGCTATGCTCCGAAGCCGGAGAAATCGCTTCGCAGCAAGCGCCAGCCGTTAAAACGAAAGCCGCCGTAACAAAACCGGCATCCATGCTTAACGAGGTCGCGGTAACCGCCACCCGAAGCGAAGCCGACGTCAAGGATATTCCGGCCAATATAACCACCCTGGATCGGCGCTTACCGCTCGACGAGGCGGATTTGTTCCGTGACGAGCCGGATGTCGTCGTTGCCCGCGATTTACGCCGTTTCGGCAGCACCCGCGTCAACATCAGAGGACTGGAGGATGTGTGCGTCGTGCAAATGGTAGACGGCGTGCGCCTGCCCGACTTCTACAACGGCGGCGGCCCTACCAACTTCACGATGTCCGGTCCGCAGCTGATCATGCCCGACTTCATCAAGCGCATGGAAATCCTGCGCGGTTCCGCGTCCAGCCTGTACGGCACCGCCGAAAATAGTCACCGGACAACAATTGGTGAAGCAAACCGCAGCACCCGACCCAAGCAAATCGATTTATCTGGGTATCGGCTTGATCTTTCTCGCTATGGGAGCGGGCGTCTGGCGGCAGCACTATAAAGCTATTGGGCTGCATCATGGCGTTTAAGACTATGCTGCCATTTCAGCAGCTTGCCATCGGCGGTGAGCAGGGTCGCTTCGTTGAGGATAGCGGTAGCCAACAACCCGATGAACCCATTTAGCACCGATAACGTTACCGTGATCAAAAATCCCGGCAAACCGAACATGGAAATGATCGTCAAGGACGGCAAAAAATCGAGCAGTACAAATCCAGCGGCAAAATCGGCCAGGGCGAAGGCGCCAAGGCCGGAGTGGCTTACCGCCTGAAAGACGGGACGATGGTCTATGTACCGGAGTAACGGCGGCCGTAAGTCATGCATAGCGTGTCCGATTGCTCAGCTCATGAACTTGGCCGCTATACGCTCAAGCGAGAACGAACAAACCTTGCAGTTTTATTAGCAGGTCTTTTTACACAACTAACGAAAACAACACTATTTATCTGGAGTTTTTTATGAAACGCGTAGCCACCCACATGGCAATCACCTTAGCCGGCAGTACATGCCTTGTCTCACCCACGCTCGCAGCGGCGGAGCCGGATCAAAAGCCCATCGTATTGGGAGAAATCACAGTCCAGGGAGACTGGCTGGGCGTGCCGAACAAGGACAATATCAAGACCTATCCCGGCGGGCGTTCCGCAGTCACCAATACCGAATTGCAGCAATCCGGTTCCCGTACACTGGAAGATGCTTTGCGCCTGGTGCCCGGCGTCCGCGCCCAGGATGAGACCGGAACCGGCATCCTGCCGAATATCGGCATACGCGGACTGGACCCGAGGCGCAGCACGCGCACATTGGTACTGGTCGACGGCATCCCTATCGCGTTGGCGCCCTACGGGCAGACCGGCTTGTCGATGTTTCCGCTGACCATGCAAACAGTCGACAGCATCGATGTAGCGCGCGGTGGGGCTGCGGTGCGTTACGGGCCGAACAATGTCGGCGGCGTGATCAATTTCATCAGCAAGCCGATACAGGACAAATTCAGCGCTACCCTTAGGGAAGCACTAACCATTTCCACCGAATCCGGCAATGTACTTACCGACAGTTATCTGCGCGCCGGCGGTTTTGTCAACGACAGCCTGGGCCTGCAATTCCAGGCCAATACCGTGATGGGCGATTCGTCTCGCGCCCATTCGGACACCGAAGTCGAGAACGTGTCGCTGGACGCGCACTGGTTCGTCAGCGACACCGCCGACATCAAGGCCGGCATACAATATTACAACACCGATACCGAGCTGCCGGGCAGCCTGTCGCCCCAAGCTTACCGGCAGGACCGCTTCCAGTCGCAACGTCCGTACGACAAATTCCAGGGCGATACCGTGAAGGGCCATCTGATTTATAACCAGAATTTCGACTTTTTCGGCAACGCTGCCGAATTCAACTGGACCAATTTCGCCCATACCAGCGACCGGGAGTTCAGCGTCGGCTGTCAGCTCAACGCGGCCGCCACCGCTTGTAATCTTGATCCTTCCCTGACCTCCAACGGCACGCAAACCAGTCCGCGCACCTTCACCGTTTACGGCACCGAACCGCGCCTTACCGTGGCGGCAAAAACCGGTTGGCTGGACCACAAGTTCACCTTGGGCGGCCGTTACGTCAGCGAGGACGTCGACCAGGGCGTCGACCGTTACCGACTGAACGGCAGCGCTGTCGCCGCCCAGAACTTCCGTTTCGGCACCGACGCGTTCGCGCTCTATGCCAGCGACACGCTGAGCGTATGGAAAGAAAGACTAAGCATCACGCCGGGACTGCGCTCGGAATGGATCGAACAATCCAGCCACAACCGGTTGAACGGCGTAATGGCGGATAGCAGCGGCAACGAATTGCTGCCCGGCGTCGATGTCGGCATCAAGCTGTGGCCCGATAAAATATTCCTATTCGGTAACGTGCATAAATCGCTACAACCGGTGCAATTCACCCAAATTACGCTCGGCGGCGATACCGGCGTGGAAAAAGCCTGGAACTATGAAGCCGGTTTACGCGTGTCGCCGCTTTCTGAACTCGACGCGACGGTCAGTTATTTCCGTTTCGATTTCGATAATCAAATCGTCGGCGTCGTCGAAAACGGCACTACCAAATTCCGCAACCTCGGCCAAGCCATGCATCAAGGCTACGAAACCGAACTGGATTGGCGGCCGAGCTTCCTGTCCGGCCTCGACCTCAAGGCAGGCTACACCTTTGTGGACACAGAGCAATTGAACAACCTGTTCAGCGGTACAACGCAAGTCGCCTTTAAAAATAACGAAATCCCGTTCAGCTCGCACCATCAAATTACCCTGCAAGGCAATTACCGGATCAATACGTTTAATTTCAACGTCAACGGTTCGTACCTTAGTTCCGCCTTTACCGACGCGGCCAACACCGTGCTGGAAAACACCATTGGCGACAGAGGCAAGATACCGGGCTATTGGCTGTGGAACGCCCAAATCACCAAGGACTTTCGCGTGGATAAAACCAATCTGCGGCTCGGCCTTGGCGGCAATAACCTGTTCAACCAGGACTACTACTTCCGCGGCGTCGACACCAGCCTGGGCAGAATGCCGGGGCCGGGACGCTCGGTCATGCTCAGCGTACAAATGGATCTATAAGGAAAAATATCATGTCTACTCAAGAATTAATTCTACTGGCCCACGTCTCGACCGAATCGGTCAACGACGGTTTTCTACCGGCGGCCCGCCACCTCGGCCTGGCGCCGGTGCTATTGACCGACCAAGCGGAAGCGCACCGCCAGCACTTTAGCCAAAGCGGGCTGCCGGCCTATCCGGAAGCCATCATCGCCTGCGACGTGTTCAATCCGCTCGCGGTCATTGAAGCGATAAACCGGCGCGGACAAAAACCGGCGGCGGTTTTCTCGAACAGCGATCACCTGCAAACCAGCACCGCGATTACCGCCGATTATTTCAATCTACCCGGCAAGGACTGGCATGTAACTTACCGCGCCAAAAACAAGGCTGAGATGCGCGCTTACCTGCGCGAACACAACATTCAACCCATCCGCTACGCGGTCGCATCGGAACCGGAAAGCCTAACCAAGGCCGCGGCCGACGTAGGTTTTCCGTGCGTGGTCAAACCGCGCGAAGGCGTCGCCAGCCAAGAAGTGGCTCTGGCGCGCGATTACGCTGAACTCGCGGCCCATTGCCTATCGGTTTGGCAAGCGCGCCCCGGCCAAGTCATGTTACTGGAGGAATATATCGAAGGGCCTCTGTGTACCTTGGAAACATTGGGCGACGGCCAAGGACTGCGCACCCTGGGCGGATTTCATGTCCGGCTGTCCGAGCCGCCGCACTTTGTCGAGCTGGAAGCCGATTGGAGCAGCGAACTGGCGCAACAACAGGATGTATTAGACCGGATCGTCCGTTTCGGCGTCGGCTTCGGCGCCTGCCATACCGAATTCGTACTGACCGAGCAAGGACCTCGCCTGATCGAAATCAATTACCGCTGCATCGGCGACCGGCGCGATTTCCTGCTGGAGCAAACCTTGGGCATTCCGCTGTTCGAAACCGTGCTGCGGCTGCACTTGGGCGAACCGCTGTCCGTCTTGCCGTTGTCGCCGCGCGCGGCAGCGATCCGCTACCTAACGCCTTCGACGGACGGCCGGATCGTCAGCTCACCCACACCGTTCAGCCATAGCGGCGCGGCAGCCGACATCGTGCTGCGCGTCTTACGCCAAGCCGGCGAATCGATTGCAATCACCCATTCCAATAAGGATTACCTGGGCGTGTTGACCGGTGTCGGCACGGACGCGGATGCGGTGCATCAAGCCCTGGCGCAAGCCCGGGCAGGCTTGGCCTGGGAGATACGTTCATGAACGTACAACAAAGGCTCACCGATACGGCGAATAAAAACCAGCGCGATTATATCTGCCGGCGCGTTGTCGACGCGCTATTGCGGGAAAATGTGCGGGATTTACTCAGCCGGGGGAAAATCATTTTTGCCGAGGACGCTCAATTGCCCGATCCGCCGGTGCAACCCAGCCACTGGTTGGCTGTCGATCATCTGGCTGACGGCTGCCTGTGGATTCCGCTCAGACCATGCGCATTCATGCAGGAGTGGTCGTTGCACGATCTGCCGTTAATTTGGCAAAGCAGCGACGGCAACTATCAACTGGACGATATAACCGCCATTCTCGAACTGTTCCGTCAGGGTTTGGACCAAGACTTAGCAGCCGACTTTGAAAGCTATAAACAGGAATGTCTCGCTGCGGTCGAGCACGGCGTCCTGTGCTCAAAAGAGCAGCAGCGCTATTTTGCCGAAGCGCAAGTTAACGGCCAAGGCGCCCATCTTAGCCCGCACTGGCAAGAGCGGCAGTTGCACTATGAACGGCTGGCCGCGTTTCTTGACCATCCGTTATATCCGACCGCGCGCGCGAAATTGGGACTGGCTGCGGACGATCTCGCGTTATACGCGCCGGAATTTCAGCGTCCTTTTCAATTACGCTGGCTAGCCGTGGACAAGGCTATTCATTTTGGACCGGAGGCCGCGGCAAGTCTGCAAGAACTCTGTCCCTGTTTTACGGACATCGGGCTCGACGCCGGCTTGAGCGACAGCCATGCGTTGTTGCCGGTTCATCCATTGTTTACGCAAGAGATGTTGGATGCGCTGGCCGAAACGCACGGATTGCAAGGCAAACTCCTGCTGGCGCCCAAAGCCCATTTGGACGTGCTGCCCACCTTGTCGGTGCGCACCTTGGCGATACAACACAAGCCGGGGCTGCACATCAAACTGCCGATGGCTATCCGTACCTTGGGCGGCAAAAACATACGCACGATCAAATCCAGCACTATCGCCGACGGCCATGCCGTGCAAAGCCTGCTGGGCCGGATCGCGGCGCAGGACGCGGACATCTCGGGCCGTTTGCTGCTGACCGATGAAAGCGTCGGCGCCCATATCAGCCACCTGCCGGAACTGGGCTATATTTTGCGCCGCTATCCGGCCGGACTGGAGCAGGCTACCGTGGTGCCGGTCGCTGGCCTGCTCGCGGCAACGCCGCAAGGCTTGTCGGTGGCCGAGGAACTGGCGCAACATTTCTTTGCCGGCCGGCTGGAGGATTTTCTCGACGCTTACCTGGAAACCACTTTACGCATTCATCTGGTCTTATGGTTACGCTACGGCATCGCGCTGGAATCCAACCAGCAAAATACCATGGTGGTGCTTAGCACCGGAACGCCGGCCTTGCGCCTGTTGTTGAAGGATAACGATGCGCCGCGCATTCATGGTTCCTACCTTGCAGCGCGTTGGCCGGCACTTGCAGCGTTTGTCGACGGCTTACTGGACCGCCGCATCGTGGTAGACGATGAATTGCCTCTGGCGCAGATGTTCACCACCATCACCCTGCAACTCAACATTGCCGTGCTGATCGAAGGCTTGGCGAATACCGGCCACTTGAACCGCAGGCAGCTATATGGCTGCGTGCGCGGCAAGATAGCGGCAGTGTTATCGGAACTCGCAACGCAAGGAGCGGATACCGGCCTGGCGCGCCGCATCCTACTTGAAGACGACTTGCAATTCGTCAAATACCTGCTGACCGCGGCCAGCCTGAAACCCAAAGCCGCAACCGGAGCCGCCGACGTCAACAAGTTCTACGGCAAGAGCGGGCCGAACTTTCTGAGGGTGAACGTGTGACTATCGCCCAGCGCCGCATGGTAATGACCGTGATGTTTTGCCATTTTATCGCGTCCTTCGCCGCTCTCGGCATGCCGCCATTCTTTGCGTTGATACTCAGCAAGTCGCTGCACAACAGCAACGCTTACCTGGTCGGCTGGTTTTACGTCGTGCCGACCTTCTTCACCGCGCTATCCAGCCCTTGGTGGGGAGCGTTTGCCGACCGTATCGGTAAAAAAATCTCATTGTTGCGCGCGCAACTGGGGCTGTCGGCAAGCTTCCTGCTTGCCGGCTACAGCAATAACGCCGAACTGTTCTTTCTGGCCTTGGCCTTGCAGGGAATGCTGGGCGGCACGTTCGCCGCGTCCAATGCTTACCTCGCGACCCTGTCCAGCGGTCCGGCTCTGGCCCGCAGCCTAACCCTGATGCAAGGCTCGGCGCGTGCTGCGCTGGTGGTCGCGCCTGCCGTGCTCGGGTTGTTCGCCGTTTCGGTTTCGCCGATAGAGCTCTACCGCTACCTGGCCCTGCTGCCGCTGGCAGCGGCCGTGCTGTTGTGGCTATTGCCCGAACCGGCGAAAACCGCACACGACGACTATCGGCCGAAAAAAACCGCCGCAAGTCGGCCGCTGCTGTCGGCAAATAACGTTTACGCGCTGCAATTCGCGTTCATGTTCGCTACCGTCGCCACCTTTCCTTATTTCATACCTTATGCCCAAGGCGTGGAATCGGTCTCGGTCGAACTGGCCGGCCTATTGTTCGGCTTGCCCAACCTGCTGTATTTGGTCACGGCTGGCGTATTAACCCGTGCTTTCGGGCACCGGACATCGCCGGCCGCTTTGGCATGGCTGTTCGTATTAGTAGCGGTTTCCCTGCTCGGTCAAGCCGGAATACAAAGCCTGGCCGGGTTGGTCCTGTGGCGGATGCTGATGGGCTTTGCCATGACCGGCTGCTTTATTGTGCTGTATGCGCTGGTGGCGGCGCTGGTTCATGAAAGCAACGCCGGACGTACTTTCGGCTGGCTGGAAAGCGGCTCGAAATGGGGAGCCGTAGCCGCCGGTCTGGTTGCCGGCATCATAGTCGACGGCTTCGGCCCGCACGCACCTTTTTTACTCGGCGCCGGGATTATGACTTTGACTGCCGTTTGGCTGACAATTTCAAACTTTTGCCGCCACTGCATCGACAATATCTGACCTTTTGGAGATTAATCATGAGACATCAAGCACTGCAAACTTACTACCAAGCCTGCTCCGCCGAGGATCAAGCCGGCCAGCGCAGCCTGGAGACATTGCTCAATTGCTATTGCCGGGAAGTCGCCGGTCCGGCCGGGCAAATCGGTATCGGTCCGCTGTTCGGCCAGAACGACTGGCCCTTGGCCTTAAGGACGGCTCTGGGTCAAAGCGGCGGAAAAGCCATGCATATCTTGTTGCCGCAAAGCGGTGAACGGCTTTTAGTGGCGGTCGACCAGGCATCGCCTACCGGCAACTACCGCTATCGCTCGCCTTTTTACCACAAATTGCCGGGACGGCCCTGGACGCCGCTGGACTGGCAAACCTTGGCCACGCTGCTGCTGCGCGACCTGGCAAGCCGAAACGATGTCCCGTTCAATCGGGAATTGCTGGAACAAATCCGCGACAGTGTCGCGGTAACCACGGCTATTCTCGCCATACCGCAATCGAAGGCCCCTCGCGATGCGGTGGCCGCTTACCTGGATTCCGAACAATCCCTGGCGTACGGCCATCCGTTCCACCCTGCTCCGAAAAGCCGGCAAGGCTTTTCGGCTGCCGATCTGGGGCGCTACGCTCCCGAGCTGGGCGCCAACTTCCCGCTGCATTATTTCGCCGTGCGCCGCGAACACTGGCTGCAACAATCGCTGCTGGCGAAATCCACCGACGCCCTGCTGGCCGAGCAAGCACCGGCCGGTTTAATCGAAGACGACGATTTCGCGCTATTGCCTACGCATCCCTGGCAAGCGCGCCACTTGCTGTTACAGCCCGCGGTGCGGGCGGCGCTTAAACAAGACCGTCTGCGCGACTTGGGTCCGCAAGGTCCCGCGTATTTTGCCACGTCGTCGATACGGACTTTATTCCATCCGGACAATCCTTATTTTTACAAATGTTCGCTGCATGTGCGCATCACCAATTGCGTGCGCAAAAATGCGATTTACGAGCTGGAAGGCGCTTTGCAAGTCACCCGCGTGATGCGAACCATCGGGCCGCGCCTGGCCGCGCAATTCCCCGGCCTGCGGATATTGGAGGAACCGGCTTACGCGTCGGTGCGACTCGGAGACGGCGAAACCCAGGCCGAACGCGAAGCAACCGAAAGCTTCGGCCTGATCCTGCGCCAAGGCTTGGACCCGGCGGACACCGGAGGGACAACGCCGTTACTCGCAGGCTCATTGTTCGGCAATCATAGCCGGGGACAGGCACGGCTGGCGGAGATTATCGGCAGGCTGGCGCAAAAGCAGGCCGCGCCGTGGGACGCGGTAGCCGAGGACTGGTTCAGCGCGTATGCCGAACAATTGCTGCCTCCGGTGCTGTATTGCTTCTTCAATCACGGCATCGTGTTCGAACCGCACTTGCAGAACGTGCTGATCGGTTTGAGCAACGACTGGCCCAGCCACGTCTGGCTGCGCGACTTCGAGGGCGTCAAGCTGGTCAAGGAACGGTTTAACGCGGTTCCGCTCGACGGCGTCGACGCACGGGTGCTGAAAGCGCTGTTTTATAGCGAGGAGCAAGGCTGGAACCGCATCGCCTATTGCTTGCTGGTCAACAACTTCTGCGAAGCCGTCGCGCAATTGAGCGCCTTGCGCCCGTCGCTGGAACCGCGCTTGTGGCGTATCGTCGGCCACCAGTTGCGCCATTACCTGATACAGCACGGCAATCCGAACGCGACGCGGCGCATCAATGCCCTGCTGTCCGGCGCGCCGTTCCCCGCCAAAGCCAACCTGATTAACCGTTTTCATAAACGGCCGGATCGCGAGTCCGACTATATTCCATTGTCCAGCCCGTTGGCCTACCTGGGAGAGTTGTAGTATGACGCTGTCGTTAGCCCGAGTAACGGAAGCCGCACAACTCGCCTGTGGCGACGAGCCGCTCTGCGCCTATATCTATGACCTGGACGCATTGGCTAAGCACGCCGCCGATTTGACCGCGTCGTTGCCGGACAATTGCGAACTTTTTTATGCGGTCAAGGCGAATTCCGACTTGCCGATCCTGCAAACCCTGGCGCCGCATGTGCGCGGTTTCGAGGTTGCATCCGGCGGCGAGCTGGACTGGATACGCAGCCATTTTCCCAATACGCCGGTCATTTTCGGCGGACCCGGCAAGCTGGACAGCGAACTGGCTGCCGCGCTGGAGTCCGGCGTGGAATTGCTGCACGTTGAAAGCCTGGGCGAGTTGCGGCGGCTCGCTTGGCTAGCCCGAAACATGAACAGGCAGGCCGATGTGCTGCTGCGCATCAACCTGGCGCTGGACAGAGCCCCGACCACCACTTTGACCATGGGCGGGCAAGCCACCCCGTTCGGTATCGATGCAGGCCAATTGCCGGAATGCCTGACATGGCTGGCTCGGCATCCGGAAATCCGTTTACACGGGTTCCACTTCCACCTGATGTCCCACCAATTGGATGCCGAAGCTCATCTGTCCTTGCTTAGACAATACTTCCGCCAGGCGCGGCAATGGCGGGAACAATTCGGGCTAAGCATTGACCACCTCAACGTGGGAGGAGGCATCGGCATCAATTACCGCGAACCCGGCCGGCAATTCGATTGGAAAGCATTCAGCAGCGGACTCGCGGCATTGATCAAAA
>CAZJOY010000058.1:0-18423 GCA_964547705.1 uncultured Methylobacter sp.
TGCGCCCGTAACCGCCGGTCGCCAATACGGTCATTTGGGCTTTAAATAAATGCAATGAGCCGTCATCCAGACACCAGGCCAAGATGCCGCGGCATTCGCCGTCTTCCATAATCAAATCCAATGCGATGTATTCGACAAAGAATTCGGCCTTATGCTTTAACGACTGCTGATATAAAGTATGCAAAATGGCATGGCCGGTTTTGTCGGCGGCCGCGCAAGTACGTTGCGCCAAACCTGTGCCGTAATGCGTGGTCATGCCGCCGAACGCGCGTTGGTAGATTTTGCCGTCGGCGGTGCGCGAAAACGGTACGCCGTAATGCTCCAACTCAATTACGGCCGGAATGGCTTCGCGGCACATGTATTCGATTGCATCCTGGTCTCCGAGCCAATCAGAACCTTTGACAGTGTCGTACATATGAAAACGCCAGTCATCTTCGCCCATGTTGCCCAGCGCCGCGCTGATGCCGCCTTGCGCCGCGACTGTATGGCTTCGGGTTGGAAAGACTTTGGTGATGCAGGCGGTTTTCAGGCCTTTTTCCGCCATCCCCAAGGTAGCACGCAATCCCGCTCCGCCTGCACCGACCACCACTACATCGTAAGCATGTTCAATAATTTTATAGTCTGCGGCCATGGATCACCCTATCGATATAATGCGGAATACGGCCAGCAATGCCGCAATCGCCAGAAACAAGAAAGCTAGATTAACAGCCCAGATCGAAATGATCTTGGGGCCTTCGGCGGCAATATAATCTTCAATCACCACCTGCAAGCCCAACGCGGCGTGGTAGAAAGCCGCGATAATCCATGCGACGATACAAATGGTATTAACGGGCGACGTCAGCCAATCTACGGTTTGTTGATAAGGAGCCGTCAGGCTCAACCCCAGAAATTTGATCAGCCAAAAAGACAACGGAACCAATGCTGCGGCGGTGATGCGCTGCATCCACCAATGCCCCGTTCCGCTTTTTGCAGAGCCCAAGCCCTTGGCCCTGGATAAAGGCGTTCTATAATCCATAATACCCCCACACAAAAGTCATTAAAGTCAGCGCCAACGAAGCCGCCAGCTCAATCATCGCGTATCGGTTTAAGGTTTCAAGTTCAAAGCTGTTGCCTGCATCCCAGATTAAATGACGAATGCCATGGCAAAGGTGGAAAAACAGCGCGTAGATAAAAGCCCAAACTATCAATTTAAATAGCCATTGATTCATGACTGTCTGCATTGTGTCGTATGACTCCCCACCGCCTGCCAGCGCCGAGATAACATAAACGAATAAGATCAAACCGGCTGAAAGCATAACGCCGGTCATGCGGTGAGTGATGGAAATAATGCCTGTTAGAGGCAATCTGTAGACTTGCAGGTGCGGGGACGTGGGTCTGTTAGTGTTTATCGCCATAATATTATCCGGTAGTTGTATTTATTCAATAATCTTCCAAATCAAAATTCGATGCAATAACCGTAGCAAGAGGAGACGCCAGTTTTTGTTTTAACCTTACTTGCGTATTCAGGCTGTTAAACCAAAGGACTACATACATCGGCTGGTTCATGTTGTACCACAGATTGCAACGGCCCGTTAAGCTAAAAACCGGAATTTATAACTGGCGAATTCAACGAGCCAAGCTAAAAGAATTCGAAAATGAGGTTTTTGTTGAAATCAGCCTCAGCCTCTGAACATCAACAAATTTAAGGATTAACTGCTTTTGCCGGAGCATAGTAAACAATTGGCAAACAGATAACTCTGTTTATCAAGATTGAAGCAGCCAACGAATAACCTTGGCGCTTCAATCTTGATAAGAAAAATCAGTCTTACGCGATGTTCGACTTTTAATTGAGTGGAAAATCCCCTGTATGGTTGTTTTGGCGAAAAGCAACGTAACATTTGGAGAACAGCCATGCCTATCGAAAACTTTATCATTAATGTGTACTGCTGTGTGGAAGATATTTGCCGCCAGTTGGTGAAAACGCCCCTGCGCAGGCGTGGTTTTCAGCCCAAATTAACGGACGGCGAGGTCATCACGATGGAAATCACCGGTGAATTTATCGGTAAAGACCAGGACAAAAACGTCTGGCAGTATTTCCATAACCACTGGCATTCCTGGTTCCCCCATTTAGGCTCGCGCTCCAATTATGTGAAGCAAAGCGCTAACTTATGGGATTTAAAAGACCTTATCCAAGGGTATCTGGTTCGGTAAATGAACGCCCTAGAACAGCCCGTTCATCTGGTGGATGGTTTCCCGATGCCGGTCTGCAAAATAACCCGCGCCTACGGCAGTCATTGTTTTAAAGGCAAGGCGGCCTATGGCTACTGCGCCGCGAAAGACGAAAAATTCTACGGCTTTGAAGGGCAAGTTTTAATGAGTGCCGAGGGGGTAATTTGCGGCTATACGTTTGCCGCCGCCAACAGCGACGAGCGGGATATGCTCTTGGATATAACTCATGGACTCAAGGGGCTGCTGATCGGCGACAAAGGCTATATTCGCCCCAGCTTGAAAGAAGAATTGGCCAAGCAGGGTCTGTTGTTCTACCAGTGTCAGTGTCTTGATGCGTTTCATGTTCACCTCTTTCGCTTCAACTCGACTCGTTGCATTTTGCCGTTTTTTTTATGGATGTGTATTTAAAATCCATTTAAGCCATTAATGTCGACCGCATGATTTTCATCATTACTAATAATCAACGTGCCGGTTTGGAAACGTACTTCCGCAATAAGCTTAGCTAACGCACTTGCTACTTGCAGCCGACTGACTTTTGCCCCCACCAGACGATCTTCATATTCCAGCAAGTTCAACATTGCAGGAGCTTCTTTCATCGCTCGTTCGGCTAACTCATTGACAGCCGGCTGGTAGAAAGCCACCGCTTTTTCAGCCATGTTTTTCTCAGCCATGCGCCTCGTTAAAAGCGACACATCGACATCAACCAGAGCGCTGATAGTTCTTTCCAACTGCCCAATACCAACCTGGGTATTTCTGGAAAGTGCTTTTTGGCTCGCTAATAAGCCTTCCTGAGTATTATTTTCCAATGGGTAGGCAAACGATAACTGCCCGGATAGATTCGGCCCCGGTACATTCCGGTACACCGCATCGCCGAGTGTGCTCGCACTGGCCCCTTCGCTTAAACCTTGATAACCGGCGTTCAGAGAAACATCCAACTGAGGCATTAAATCGCGGGTATATTTCTTTACCAGTACATTGTTAGCTTCCTGCCTTAAGTTTATGGCTTTTAGATCGGCACGATTTTCCATAGCTTGTGCAACCCAGTTTTTATTTAGTTGCTCAGGACTGAGCTTGATCGTCTCGAATTTAGGAAATTGCTCAGCCGATACTTTCACCAAGCCAAAATCCCTATAGGGTGTTCCCATAGCTACCGACAGCGCGATTCTGGCTTGTTCCATTAATTGTGTAGAGCTTATGACGCTAAGATGTTTATTAGCCAAATAAGCCAGCACAGCGTTAATTTCAGCGCGATATTTTGCCCGCATTTCCTTAGCGTGCGCAGGATCTTTTAAAACATACAATTGTTCCGCTTTATCCGTCCAGTCTTGAACGCGCTGCTCAGATACACGATTAATCTCCAAGGTTTCCTCGGCAACCTTATAATCCCAATAAGCATTGATAGCATTCAATACTATTGAAGAAATCACAAAGCTCAAATCGTTCTGCGCAGCTTTATATTGCAGGATTGCGGCATTTTCCGCGGCTCCGGCCGATTCCTCAGTTGCGCCTTTCAATAACGGGATGTTCAATTGAAAATTAACGGACGATTCGTTGCTGGTTGTTAAATCATAGCCCTGCGCCTGCGCTTGGTCCCGGCCATTCAAAGGATCTTTGCGAAAAACATTGACGCTAAATCCGGCCGATATACCGGTGCGAAATTGCTTCAAAATACCGGCCTGCAACAAATGCTGATAGGATTGCAAATAGGTTAAGTTTAGAAAACTTGACTGATTGTAGCTAATAATCGGCGCATTACTTAACTTGGTGGTATAGCTGGATAGCACTTGATGATCGAATTGCCCGGTTTGAATTTTTACACCAGCTTCGGCCCCTTCGACAGCCGCTTGTTGTTGTAAAATTTCAGGTGCTTGTATCAATGTAGTATTAATTACCCGAGTCAAATCATAGATTTCATCGGCGTAGCCAATATTCGTTGAAGCAAGAAAAACCAATAGATTAGCAACTATTTTCTTATGTTTTTTATTATTGTTTTTCATGATCTTACATAACATTAAAATATAAATTTATTAGTAAAACCAGTGGCAACCCCCTTGCTTCCCGGATTTACTTTGAAAAATCCCTTCTTGCTTAAAAATCAGGTAAACCGAATATTTCCAACCATATATTAAACGTCAATACCATTAACAACCAATCGTCGTCAAAAGTTTGATTAATCGTAAAACCGTCCGCGCGATAAGTTTTCTTTAGACGCTCTACCACATCGGGATTGAAATAGCCTTGGCGTTTAATGCGCTCGTAAGACAATAAATCTTCCAGCCATTCGTTATTCTGTCTCAGCAGATTCGGGCTGCCCGGCGCGACAAAGCTGAACTTAGGCCGGTTAATCACCGCATCGGGCACATAGCGCCGCGCCAGCTGTTTCAAGATATATTTTTCCTGCATATTGTTGACCAGCAAATGCGGCGGAATCGTCCTTGCACAGGCAATCACGTCAATATCCAAAAACGGATAACGGGCCTCAACTGAATTGGCGTAGGCTACCCTATCGCCATGATCGGCCAGCAGATGATCGGACATGCGCAATTTAAAATCCAGGTACGAACGTTTATGTATCGGGTGCCGCCCTTGCAATTTACCGGTATCGACAGGCGCGTGAGCAGTGCATTCGAATTCCTCGGCCAGCTCCAGCGCACGGGAAGAATACAAGGCGCGCTTGGTATCCTTAAATTCGTGATAGTTTTTTTCATAGAAGAACGGCTCGCCCCAGCATTCTTCCTGTAATTGCGTCTCCAGCATCGCCTCCAGGCTAAAGTCGTCTTGATCCCGGCTTTGATCCAATCTGTAGCCGACATAGCCGGCAAACAGTTCATCGGCCCCCTCCCCGGTCAGCACGACTTTTAAACCTTGCTGCTTCACCAAGGCCGACAAAGCCAGCGAACAACTGTTGTAGGATTCTTTTAACGGCGTTTCCGCATGAAAAATCATATCTTGCAAACGTTCGGCGATATGTTCGCTGTCGAATACCGTTTCGTGATGGATTGAATTGACTTGCGTCGCCATCAATTGCTGATAATGGCGCTCGTCGATGGCTTTGTCATGGAAACCGATAGAAAACGAATGCCGCTGTTTTTCCGGCGACAAGTCATGAATCAAACCGGCAATCAATGACGAATCCAGCCCGCCGCTTAAATAAAACCCGACCGGCACATCGGCATGCAATCGATAGTTGACCGCTTTTTTCAATGCTTCATCCAAACGGTCTATGCAATCCTGCTCAGAGACTTGATTATCCAACTCCGATTGCAGCGGATAAGTTAAATCCCAATATTCCTTAACCTTAACATCGCCTTGCTCAACCAGAATGAAATGACCGGGTTTTAACGCATGAATGTTCTGAAATAACGTGCGCGGGCTGACCAGGCCCGGAAAAGTAAAAATCTGGTCGAGCCCGGTTAAATCGACGCGACGCTCAACGGCAGGATCTTTCAGAATCGCTTTAATTTCGGAGCCGAAAATAAACCGTTGTCCGGCCACTGTATAAAACAGCGGTGCGATGCCGACATGATCGCGCGCCAACATCAGCCTTTTCCGCCGTTTGTCGTACAAAGCAAACGCAAACTGCCCGTTCAGGTGCTGCAATAACTCAACGCCATGTTGCTCATACAAATGCAGGATGACTTCAATATCGCAGGCGGTTTTAAACCGGTGCCCCTGGTTGATTAAATCGGCTTTAAGTTCCCGGTAGTTATAAATTTCGCCATTGCAAATCAAAATCAGCGAATCGTCTTCATTACTAATCGGTTGATTACCGCTCGCCAAATCGATAATCGACAGCCGCCGGAAACCCAAGCCCAATCCGGGCTCCAGATAAAAACCGTCGTCATCGGGACCGCGATAGGCAAAGCTGTCGACCATCGTTTGCAATAAGGCGCGTTCGACCGGCTGCTCCCCGGATAAATAATAAATACCGGCTATACCGCACATCGCCTAAAAATCCTCGTCCAAAGCCATTGTTGCCTGTAAAAATTCGACACTAGCCGCCGGTTGATAAAAATCCGCCAATTTTTTTTGTTCAGACTGCACCGGCATCGCTTGCAGATGCGCTTTCAGCTGCTGCAAATACGCTTTAACGGTATTTGCCGTAAACAAGCTGGCGTTATAGGTCATTTGCAGACTCAAGCCATTATCCGGGATAGCCAACAAGGTCATCGGATAATTGGTATGCTCATAGGCTTTAACCCCACACAGCCGTAACGCTTGATCGGCATTAAGCAAGGCTTTATCGACCGGATAGTTCTCGTAGATAAAAATACTGTCAAACGCGACCGGAGCACCCGACCATTTTTTTATATCCGCCAATGACGAATATTCATACTGCTGCATCGTAAACTGCTTGGCCTGTATCGCCTTCAACCAATCCGACAACAGCGTGTCGCGATCCAACTGCAGATGCAGCGGCAAGGTGTTGATGAACAATCCGGCAATGGTTTCTATGCCGTCCAAGTCGTTTGCGCGTCCGGACACCGTAATACCGAACAGCACTTCGTCAACGCCGCTACGCTCAGCCACGACCAAGGCCCATGCCGCCTGAACCAGCGTATTCAGCGTAACGCCCAATTGTTGCGCCAATTGCTGCAAAGCGGCGCAATCGGCTTCCGGGACTTGATCGAACATTTCAAGGTAACCCTGCTGCGCGGTTTGTTCGGTAAGCAATGTGCCGGGCGCTGCATCCTGCAAAGTTTCCCGCCAGAAGCGCTGCGCCTGCTGCTGATCCTGGCCTTCCAGCCAAGCGATATAGTCGCGGTATTGCGTAGCCGGTGGTAACTGCGGCGTTTCGGCGGCCAACAACGCGCCGTAAAGTTGCAGCACGTCTTTAATAATCAAAGCCACGCTCCAACCGTCCAGCAAAATGTGCGAATGCGTCCACAGCAAGCGCGACAGTCCGTCCGGCATTTGAATCAGCGTCCAGCGCATTAACGGCGCACGATCCAGCACAAACAGTTTCTTCCTGTCGTCGCCGACAAACTGTTGCCAGCTCTGTTCGGCGGCTTCCGCGCTGAGCTCATGCCAATCCAACGCCTGCCAAGGACATTCAACCTGCTTTAACAGCACCTGCAACGGCCGGCTTAAACCCTTCCAAACGACGGCGGTACGTAATACGCTGTGCCGTTGCAACACGATACGCCAAGCCTGCTGAAACAAAGCCACGTCCATCCGGCCTTGAAAATCGTAGCTCAACTGCTCGAAATAGACATCCGCCGAACTGTCGCTTAACGCATGGAACAACATGCCTTCCTGAGTCGGCGACAGCGGATACAGCGCTTCAAGCTCGGGATACTGCGCCTGCAAGCCGGTGAGTTCGGCCGCGCTTAAACCCGCCAACGAAAAATCCCCGGCCGCCAATGTGGCGGTTAAATTATCGACAGCCGTCTGCATAACCTGGGCAATGTTTTCGATCGTTTCGGCCTTATGCAGCTGTTCGCTGTAAACGAAATCGATCCGCAGACTGCCTTGATAAACCAGCGCATTGATTTCCAGTGCATAAGGCCTGATACCGCGAGGATCGTGAGCGGCGCCATGATCTTCCTCCGCCAGCTCAAACAGTCCGTCCGGACTGAACAGATGGTCGAATTGGCCCAGATAATTGAACACCACTTGCGCTTTCGGTAAGGATTTAAGCGCTTCCGATCCGGATAAATAACGCAATACGCCATAATCCAAACCGTTCTGCGGAAGCTTATCCAAACCGTTCTTGACCTTCAGCAACACCTCGCCGGGTTCGCCGTCGGCATTGACCGCAAACGGATAAATGGCCGTCAACCAGCCGCAAGTCCTGGAAATATCCAGATCGGAGATCGGCTCGCGTCCATGGCCTTCGAGGTCGATCAGCAGTTCGCCATTCGCCGATCGGCTACGCAAACCCAGCAGCAATGCGGTTAATAAAATATCCTGGATGCGTTGATTCCTGGCTTGCAGCAGCGTTTTGGTCCGATCCTGGTCGAGCACCAGCGTATGGGTAAGCGTGCTGCCGCTGGTATTTTCACCGTTGAAATCGAGCGGCAACGTTTCATAATGGCCCTGATCTAACGCGGGCCAGGTTTGTTGATTAGCGATTTGCCGGCCATAGCTTTGCAACGCTTGCGTCCATTGCGCGAAGGTCGCACTTTCGGGTAATTGCACGCTTTGACCTTGTTGCAACTGCCTGAATGCGGTCTCCAAATCCTCCAGCAAAATCCGCCACGACACGCCGTCGACGACTAAATGATGCACGATGATCAGCAGGCGTTGCTCTTGCTCATTCAACTTGAATAACATCGCCTTGATCAACACGCCTTTTTGCAAGTTCAAATCGCCTTGCGCTTGGCCTGCCGCTTCCGCCAACAAAGCGAGACGCTCCGATTCAGCATAGGGTGTTAAATCGATTTTACTGAGGCGGGCCGGCTTGTAATCGGGATTCAAACGCTGTTCGGGAACAGCCGCATCCGGCTGGTTGATAAAGCGATAGCGCAAACAGGCATGATGATGTTGCAGCACCTGCAAGGCTTTTTCCAACAAATCCGGCTGAAGCGTTTGCCGGCATTTTAATAACACCGCCTGGTTCCAATGTTGGGAGCGCGCGATTTTTTGCTCGAAAAACCAGTGCTGCACCGGACTTAATCTTATTGCATCGTTATCGTTTTGTTCAGGCGCTGTCACAGCAACAGGCGATGAAGCGACTGTAGCGCCGGTCTGCACAGCCAGTTCGGCAATAGTTTGATGCAAAAACAACTGGTTCGGAGCCAGTTTCATTCCGGCACGGTTGGCCTTGCTGATCAACTGTATCGCTAAAATCGAATCGCCGCCCAACTGGAAGAAATTATCATGAATGCCGACTTTTTCCAGCTTCAATAATTCCGCCCAAATGGCCGCTAAGGTCCGTTCGGACTGCGTTTGCGGTGCGGCAAAATCGCTGTCTGTCGGCAATGCGTTGCGTTCTGGCACCGGCAACGCTTTACAGTCTATCTTGCCGTTAACATTTAACGGCATCTTCGACAGCACCGTGTAATAAGTCGGCTGCATGTATTCGGGTAAATGCGCGGCCGCCAATTCGCGCAACTGCCGGATCAGCTCAGGTTGCACTGAACTTGCCTCAGTCACCAAATAAGCCGCCAAGCGTTTGTGTTCATCCTCTTCATAGACGGTCACGACCGTTTCGCTGACCTGTTGATGGCCGGTCAGCACGGCCTCGATCTCGCCCAGCTCGATCCTGAAGCCGCGAATTTTGACCTGGGTGTCGGCGCGCCCGATATATTCCATATCGCCGTTGGCGAGTTTCTTCGCCAAATCGCCGGAGCGGTATAAACGCTGGCCGGGAAATTGCGGCAACGTGATAAAGCGTTCGCTATTCAGTTCAGGGCGGTTCAAATAGCCGCGGGCAACGCCGTCCCCGCCGACGTAAATTTCGCCTTCCGTCTCAACAGCCACGGGTTGCTGCGCCTCGTCCAACAGATGCAGTTCAAGGTCGGGAATCGCCACGCCGATCAATTTGCTATTGCCGTCGCGAATATCCTGCATCGAGACCGGACGGTAACTGGAATGCACCGTGGTTTCGGTAATACCGTACATGTTGACCAGTCGCGGCGCCAAATCGCCATGACGAAGCAGCCACGGTTCCAGCATTTTAAAATTTAACGCTTCTCCGCCGAACGTCACGCAACGCAACGCTATTGCATCGGCCGAGTAGTTCTGGTCGACCCGAACCAACGGCGCGAATGCGGATGGCGTTTGATTCAGAAACGTGACCCGCTGGTCGACCAACAACTGGTAAAACTGCTCAGGCGTCCGCGCAGTCGCGTGCGGCACAATGACCAAACGGCCGCCGTACAGTAGCGCGCCCCAGATCTCCCAAACCGACATGTCGAACGCAAAAGAATGGAACAAGGCCCAAACGTCCTGGCGATTAAAGTTAAACCAGTGTTCGGTAGAGCGGAACAAGCGCATCACGTTGTGCTGGGTAATTTGCACGCCTTTCGGCTGGCCGGTCGAGCCGGACGTGTACATCACGTAGCACAATGCCTGAACCGGATCACCAGGGTAATCCACCAGCGGATTCTGGTCGGAATAATCGCGGTTTATCCGTTCTTGCTCGGCATCCAGATCTATCAAATGTTCAATAGCGGAAAATTTGCTCGCCAATCGGCTTTGGGTTAACACGATAGGGGTCGCAGAATCTTGCAGGATGAAAGCCAGGCGTTCCGGCGGCGCGTTAATGTCCAATGGCAAATAAGCGCCGCCCGCTTTAAGGATTGCAACAATCGCTACGACTAAATCCAAGCCACGTTCCAGCGAAAGGCCGACCACAACCTCGGGCTTTACGCCCAGCGACTGTAAATAATGCGCAAGCCGGTTGCTGCGCGCGTTTAATTCGGCATAACTGATCGTTTCGCCGTCAAACGTTAACGCCGGTGCGTCGGGATGCTCTGCGGCCTGCCGTTGAAATTCCTGATGTAATAAAGCGTGGTGCGCCATAAAGTTCCTTCAGTGTGTGCGATTTTATGTATTCAATGAACCGGGAAATAATCATTCGTCCACGAAAAACACGAAAAGCACGAAAAACATTCAAAGAGATTCCAAATTACGCTGGTTCCCAAGCTCCTGCTTGGGAACCAGCACATGTCATACAGCATATTTTTCGTGTCTTTCGTGCTTTTCGTGGACAATCAATTACCTTACCCTGCCGTCCAGACGTCTCTGAGCAACTCCGCCACCGTTTGTTCCGGATGCAAGCAACATTGCAGCAACACGGCAGTCAACCGTCCGGCAAATTCGGCGACGGTTTCGCGCCGGTATAAATCGGTGTTGTAATTGAGCGCCACTTCCAATTGCTTATTGGCCAGGTTGACGTACAGCAGCATGTCGAACAAACTGCCCGGCGTATCGATTTCAACCGGCGTAAATCCATATTCCTCAGCCAATCCGGCAATTACACTCCGGTCGTCCATCGTCAATACCACGTCGAACAACGGATTGCGGCTTAAGCTGCGCGGCACCGCTAAATCGGCGCACAACGCATCGAACGGATAGGCTTGGTATTTGGAGGCTTCCAACACCGTTTGTTTGACCTGCGCCAATAACTCGACAAAAGGCATGTCCGGATTGATCCGGCTGCGCAGCGGTAAGGTGTTCACGTAAAAACCGATTTGCTCGTGTAAATCGACGTGTTCGCGGCCCGCGAAAATACTGCCGATCACGATGTCATGCTGGCCCGACAACGCATGCAGCACGATTTTCAACGCCGCGGTAATGCCCATGAAAACCGTGACGCCCTGCTTCCGGCAAAATCCGATAAATTGCCCGGTCTGCTCCGGCGTCAATGCAAACCTGAAAAACTCGCCCTGATAACGATTAATCACCGCACGCTCGTTATCAACCGGCAAGTTCAGCGGTTCGACCGCATTTAACTTGTTCTTCCAATAATCCCGGTGTTCCGCTCTATCGACCGACTCCTGCCACTGGGCATAATCTTTATAATGAATCGGTAAAGGCGGCAGCGGATTGTCGCGATTGTCGCGATAGGCTTGATACAACGCGAACAAGTCCTTGGCCAGAATCTCAATCGATAACAAGTCGCTGATGATATGGTGCATCGTAATCAGCATCCAGACGCAATCCGGCAAGCGTATCAACTTGATCCTGATCAGCGGAGGCTGGCTTAAATCGAACGGGGTTTCGGCTTCCTCCTTCGCAAAGTCGAGTACCGCTTGTTCGGTCGGCAAACTCATTTCTTCCAACACATCCGATGCAATCACCGAGATTTTTTGCCGTGGCAGACCATCCTGCTCAATAAAATAGGTGCGCAACGATTCATGGCGCATTAGCAAGCTCTGCACGGCTTTATGCATCGCTTCCGGATCGATATCGGCCGGCAGTTTGATCGCCGACGGCAGATTATAAGCCACCAATCCGGGCGCTAATTGCTCCAACGTCCACAAGCGTTTTTGCGCATTGGACAGCGGATAATCCGCTTGTTTGTCGACCGGGACAATCGGTGTCGGCGCTTGCGGACGCGCCGGTTTATCTTCCGCTTTTAGCCAGCCGTCCGCGTACATCGCTTCCACGCAGCGTTTGACCGCCGCGGCAACATAAGCAATATCGTCATCGCTGTGCGCGGTCGAGAAAAAGCAATTCCGGCCTTCCCAGATCAGCACGCCCTGCTCCAATAAATGCGTGTTCAATAATTCAATGTCGCCCTGCATTTGAAAACGGAATAACGACCCGCAATAGACCATGCTGATCGGCACTTGGCGGCTTGAAAACCAAGCATTCAATTCCTCGCAAAATGCTTGGGTACGCTGGTTCAGCCGTTCCTGCAACGCAGGGCCTTGACGCTTGACTTCGGTTAACACGGCTTTTGCGGCCGCCATCGCCAACGGATGCATGTTAAAAGTCCCGGCGACGAATACAATTTTTTGCGTCGGCAACGAATCGTCGCCGTATTGCCAATAGCCGCCGTCAATCGCATTCATAAACCGCGCCGCGCCGGCAACTGCGCCAATTGCCATGCCACCGCCCAGGATTTTGCCGTAAGTCGCCAAGTCGGCCTGTACGCCGTACCACGCTTGAGCGCCGCCTTGATGCAAGCGGAAACCGGTAATCATTTCATCGAAAATCAGCGCGGTGCCGCTTTGCGCGGTCAGTTTACGCAAGTCATGCAAAAACTCGCGCGGCTGCAACGACGGATTCCGGCTTTGTACCGGTTCGACCAGCACCGCCGCCAATGTGTCACCCAAGCGCTCGATAATCTTTAATGACTCGGGATCGCCGTATTTCAACACCACCACATCGTTGACAAAGTTTTGCAGGGTGCCCGGAGCCAGCGGAAAACTGGATGCCTGCCCCTCCTGATCGCACCAGCCGGTCGCCAGCACGCCATCGAAACTGCCGTGATACGAACCGCTGAACACCGCCACTTTATCCCGGCCGGTCACGCCCCGGGCAATGCGCAAAGCCACCATCACCGCTTCCGAGCCGGTATTGAAAAAAGCCACCCGCTCCAATCCGGTCAGCTCGGTCATCAGCTCGGCCACTTCGCCGGTCAAGCGCGACATAGGGCCAATCGCCAAACCGTCCCGCTGCAACTCATCCAACAAGGCTTGTTTGACAAAGTCGGGATTGTGGCCGAATAAATTGACGCCGAATCCCATCGTAATATCGATATAGCCATTGCCGTCGATGTCCCAGGTTTTAGCGCCGCGTGCGTGCTCAAACGCAATCTGGTACACCAGTTCTTTCCATTCCGGCCGGAAAGCGACATTGCGGTTATGAGCCAAGACCTTTTTGTGCCGGGCGGCATAGCCCTTGGATTTTCCGGTCTGCTGATTAAAGCGCTGTGCGAGCTTGTCGATATACGCCTGTTTCTCGGCGCTCCAGTGCGCATTCTTTTGAGTTTGAATTTCTTTGTACAAACCCGCAATCGCAGCTTTAGGCTCGGGTTTCGGCGCTGCATTGACTGACGCAACCGGCGCTGTGACTGCGACTGACCCAGAAGCCTGTTCGACCGGCGCACCTTGCAACACCTGCAATTGCTTCGAGAACAAAGCCGTCATCTCCTGCATTTGCCGGTTCATGATTCGCTCCAGCGCATTGGCGCCGGTGCAGGAATCAGCCGGCACTGCGGCGGATACGGCTACCGTGGGTTGTATGGTCGATTGCTGAACGGTTTCGGGTAAAACCTGGTTTAAATAATCGACTATCTTCGCAACCGAATCGACCGATTGATAAAACTCGGTAATCGCGATATTGATGCCGTAACGGCGCTCCAGAGCTTGCTGCATTTGCACGATCAACAAGGAATCCAGGCCCATTGCCATAAAATTCTGGTTCTCGTCGATGTCATCGACGGGGATGCTGCTAATCTGTTGCAGCAATTGCTTAACCGCGATAGCAAGTTCAGTTGTTCGGTTCGACATGGTGGTTTCCGTGGAGACTAAAGGTGTAACGGGTGACGGCGCAATTATCGGCGCATCGTCCAGCCAATAGGATTTACGTTGAAACGGGTAATTCGGCAAAACAATAGCGGGCTTGGCCGGATGACGATAAACCGCCTGCCAATCGAGATTAACGCCGGCCATATAAAGTTCGGCCTGCGCTTGTTTAATCCGCTGCTTATCGCTACGCCCTTTCTGCAACGAAGCAATCCATCTTGCGTCCTGAGCCGCACTGCATTGCTTGCCTAAACCGGACAATACCGCATGAGGGCCGCATTCCAAAAACAGCCTATAGCCCTGGGCCAACAGGTTTTCAACGGTTTGCCGATAATGCACTGCCTCGCGAAGGTGCCGGCGCCAATGCAACGCATCGATGTGCTGGAGTTGCCGGCCGTCCAGGTTGGAATACAAAGGAATAGCCGGTTTTTGATAAACGATTTGCGCGGCGACCTGCTCAAACTCGGCCAATATCGGTTCCATCAACACCGAGTGAAATGCATGGGACACTTGCAGGAACTGGTTGTTAACGCCCTGCTCTTGCAGCTTCGCACAGATCGCGGCCATTGATTCTTTAAGTCCCGATATGACCTGCAACGACGGCGCATTATAGGCCGCAATGACCACATCCGGCGTATTCTCCAGCATTGGCTGCAACCGGTCGGCCGAACAAAACACCGCCGCCATCGCGCCGTTTTCAGGCAGGCTTTGCATCAAGCGGCCGCGCGCGGTCGCCAGTTTCAGGCCGTCTTGCCAGGAAAACACGCCGGCAACACAGGCCGCAACATATTCGCCGATGCTGTGGCCTGCCACTGCAACGGGCTGAACGCCCCACGACAACCACAGCTGCGCCAGGGCGTATTCGATGGCGAACAACGCCGGTTGCGTGTAGGCGGTTTGGTTGATCCGGCTGGCATCAGACGAAGCGTCCTCATTCGGATACAGCAAATCCAGCAAGGAAAATTGCAGATGCTCACGGCAATAAGCGTCGCATCGATCCAACGCTTCGGCAAAAACCGGCTGCGATTCATACAGCGCTCGTCCCATGCCGGCATATTGAGCGCCCTGCCCGGTGAATAAAAACACCACATCGGTATTAGACGTATCCGTTACCGAGTAACCGGCCAAAGCCTGTTGCAGCTGTTCGTGCGTTTCGCCTACCGCCGCCAAGCGCTTGACTTCATGATTTCTGCCTATTGCCGATGCAATCGCAAGATCGGCCAATCGCGGTTCCGATTGTAAAAACAGCTTGTAGTCTGCCGCCAGATCGGCCAATGCCGCGTCGGTTTTGGCCGACAGCAACAATAACTGAGGACTATTATCAAGCGCCTCAGTCGGCGTGTCGCTTGGCAAATATTGTTCAACAATAACATGCGCATTGGTGCCGCTAAAACCGAACGAACTGACGCCGGCAATCCGGCTACCGGCTTGATCCTGCCAATCGGAACTTTGCGCAGTGACTTGAATCGGCATACGCTGCCAGTCTATCTGCGGGCTGGCTTGCTCGAAATGTAAATGCTCAGGCAAATAATGATGTTGCAGGGCCAGGACAGTTTTGATAAAACCGGCGATACCGGCTGCCGCTTCCAGATGCCCGAAATTGGTTTTTACCGACCCGACCCATAACGGCGACTGGCGGGCATCGCCTTGCCTGCCGAAAACTTCCGCCAGAGAATTGATTTCAATCGGGTCGCCCAAGCGAGTGCCGGTTCCGTGGGCTTCGATATAAGACACCTGCTCCGGCTTGACGCCTGCATTCGCCAAAGCCTGCTTGATGACCGATTGCTGCGAAACGCCGTTAGGCACCGTCAAGCCGCCGCTGGCGCCGTCCTGGTTGACCGCACTACCGCGAACCACAGCCAGTACACGATCCTTATCGTCAATAGCCGCCTGCAAGCGTTTTAAAATCACGATGCCGCAGCCTTCTCCGCGTCCATAACCGTCGGCGCTTGCGGCAAAGGTTTTGCAGCGGCCGTCCGCCGACAACATATGCGCGGTCGAAAACGCAATGCTGTTTGCAGGCGTGACCATCACATTGACGCCGCCGACTATCGCCTGATCGCATTCACCGGACCGTAAGGCCTGACAAGCCAAATGCAAAGCAACCAGCGACGACGAACAAGCGGTATCGACCACCATGCCCGGCCCAGTCAGTCCTAATAAATAAGATAAACGCCCGGCCGCGACACTTAAGGCATTGCCGGTTTCGTAATAAGCGTCGATATAACGGGATTCAGCGTTCAACACCTTATGCGCATAATCTCCGGCCGCCATGCCGATATAGACGCCGGTTTTGGTTTTAAACAGGCTATCCGGCGCAATATTGGCGTTTTCCAATGCTTGCCAAGTCGTTTCCATCAACAAGCGCTGCTGAGGATCCAGGCTCAAGGCTTCACGAGGCGTCATACCGAAAAACTGGGGATCGAATTCATCGATACGCGCATTCAGAAAGCCGCCGTAACGGGTATGCATTTTGCCGGGCGCATCCGGATTAGCATCATAATATTGATCAATAGGCCAACGTTGCGCTGGTACTTTGGTCACAGCATCGACGCCGTCGACCAGCAGTTGCCAAAATTTTTCCGGATTCTCGGCACCGCCCGGAAAATGGCAACCGATGCCGATTACCGCAATCGGTTCTTTGTTTTGTTTTTCAAGATCGTTGACTTTAGCGCGCAGGTTTTGAATCTCGCGCAAAGCGTTTTGCATTAACTGCGTGGTTTTTTCAGTCATGCGTAATTTCTCATTAACAACAAATGCATCCTGTTAAAAAAACTAAAAGCAATTTTCACCACGAAGACACGAAGGTCTCTTTCTCCGTGTCCTTCGTGTCTTCGTGGCGAATAAAAAATTTTAAGCATTCCGCATGCCGCTTGTGAGTAATGATAAGTTACAGTCATACGTATAAAATTATTCCCTGTTTGCGCTTAATTCCGCCAGCTCACGTGCCAAAAGCTCGGCAATATCGCCTTCGAATACATCTTCAACCAGGGCTTGATCCGCCGACTCTGTAAACCAGTCGGGTAAAATATCTTTTATTAGATAAGCCTGCATGTCTTCCAATGTTGGATAATCGAACACTAATGTCGAAGACAATGGTTTTTTCAGATCGGCTTCGAGCCGGTTTCTTAATTCCACAGACATCAACGAATCCAAACCCAAATCGAACAAGCGCCGACGCTGCTCGATAGCTGTCGTTAAACCTAACACCGATGCAACCTTGTCATGCAGGAAACGTTGCAACGCAACCTTGCGCTCCGGCAAACTCAAGCCTTCCAACCGATCGATAAAACCAACGGACTTGGAAGCCGTTACCTGTGTGGCAGTCAGCTCTTTCAAGCCGGACAAGAAGGCCGGTGTGATTGCAGTTAATGACTGTTGCCAATACTTCGACCAGTCCAGGTCCAAAACGCCGGCTTGCGTAACACCCTCAGCCATTAACGCTTCCAAAGTCGCCAAGCCTTGCTGCGGTTTAATCTGCTGCCAGCCTAACTTCAGTACCCGCTGTTGATCTTGGGCCTGCAAGCCTTTCAACATCCCAACCTCGCCCCAGGGCCCCCAATTGATGCTCAAAGCCGGCAAGCCTTGCAATTTACGCTGATGCGCCAACGCATCCTGGAACGCGTTCGCCGCCGCATAGTTGCCCTGCCCCGGCGCGCCCAATAACGCAGTCGCCGACGAGAACTCGATGAAAAAATCCAGCGCCAAATCTTGGCTGTAGCGGTGCAAATGCCAGCTGCCGTTGATTTTGGGTTTCAGGACACCGGCAAAGCGCGGCCAGTCGAGCTGTTGCAGCATGCCGTCGTCGAGCTTGCCGGCGGCATGGATGATGCCGGCTAAGGGCGGCTGGTTTTGCTTGATCTGTTCGAACAGGCGTTGTACGTGCTCAGCTTGGCCGATGTCGGCGACGATCACGTCGACTTGGGCGTGTTGCCGCAATGCGGCCAGTTGGGCTTGGACCTGTTCGCCGGCCGGGTTGACGCTGTTCAATATCAGGTGGGTCGCGCCTTGTTCGATCAGCCGTTCGGCCAGTTTCAGGCCAAGCCCCCCGAGCCCCCCGGTGATCAGGTAGCTGTGCTGCGCTTTGATCTTTCCGGGCTGGTGGTTCAGCACGATTTTGCCTTGGTGCCGGGCTTGGGCCATGCATTGGAAGGCGCCGGCAGCCTGTTCGAGCGGGTACGTTTGCACCGGCAAGGGCTTCAGGGTTTGCTGTTGCAGTTGCTCGCCCAAGTGATGGAACAGGGTTTGGATCAAGTCGGGCTGCTGCTGGCCGACTTCGCCGAGGTCGAAG
>CAZJOY010000059.1:0-18120 GCA_964547705.1 uncultured Methylobacter sp.
TTTTTAACGTCTGAAACTGCTCCTGCCAAATGTCCCCTTTGTATTTTAATGACAGGGCCGTAAACGTTATATGGGCAGATTGATCATTCAGAAAATGCTGTTTGTCCCGCCATCTAGGCGGCTGCGGCGGATACCAGACACGGCCAAGAAAAATCCCGCCTAAACCGGCAATTCTCAATCCGGCAATTTCCGTCACTTTCAAGTGCAGACTATTTTCAGCCAGAGCCGAATGGAACAGATTGTGATATTTTCCGGGTGTTTCGAAATCATGGTTTCCGGCAATCCACCAGATTTGGGTTAAACCGATAATTTCCTGCAAACAGATCTCCAAGGGCATTTCCAAATCATAATCACCAAGCAAAACAACGGCTTCGGGTCGGTACTTATGCACTGCCGCTATCAGCGACCTGAAATCTCCATGGGGATCGCCTGCAAACAGAATCTTGTTATTTGGGTTCAACGTGTTACTCCTGATAACTGGAACCTGAACCTAATGCTAAAAATAACAACGTTTCATTTTCCGTTGTTCGGCGCGGGTCTAAAATTTCCTCCGATTATAGACAAAAGTCGCGTTGATTAATATCAAGCTGTTTAGTGCCGGAAAAACCGATCAAAATTTACAGGCCGAAGCCGGCTCATCCTCGGCGCCATTCATGATAACGCGCCACGCATCGTAATAAACCTTCCGGCGCATGGTTACGCTTCCAAACCCCGGCCGCGTACTTGTTAGCCTCGGACAGTGTTGGATAAATATGGATGGTGCCCAATAACTTATTCAGGCCGATATTATGC
Source organism: uncultured Methylobacter sp. (assembly GCA_964547705.1). Taxonomy (GTDB): domain Bacteria; phylum Pseudomonadota; class Gammaproteobacteria; order Methylococcales; family Methylomonadaceae; genus Methylobacter_A. Next base: position 793 of record CAZJOY010000059.1, read on the forward strand.
TTCATCGCCAGCACAAACTCGGCGATCAAATCACCGGCCTGTTCGCCAACAATGGTTACCCCAAGAATCTTATCCCTGCCCGGCGCAGTCAACACTTTAACAAAGCCGTGCGCTACTCCGTCGGCAATTGCACGATCAAGTTCGCTAATAGGATAAGTGCTGACTTCGTAGACAATGCCTTTTGCCTTTGCATCCTGCTCGTTAAGACCGACCCGCGCAACTTCAGGATCGGTAAAAGTCGCCCAAGGAATCGCCGAGTAATCGGTACGAAATTTCAATAAACTGCCGAATAGCGCATTCACTGCCGCATACCACGCTTGGTGGGCGGCAGTGTGAGTAAATTGAAACGGGCCGGATACGTCGCCGCAAGCAAAAATATTCGGGTAATTGGTTTGTTGAAATTCATTAGTTTCAATGGTGCGATTGGTTGAGGTTTCAATACCCAGCGACTCAAGGCCATAATCCTTGATATTGGCAACCCGACCGATAGCCAGCAATACTTGATCGAAGGGAATCCGCAGCTCTTTACCGTCATGCTCGACCAGCAGGATTTTTTGATCGTTTTCGATAATAAAGCTTTTGGCGGTGTGCCCGACGAGTACATTAATGCCTTCCTGGCGAAACTTCGCTATTACAGCTTCGGAGACTTCAACATCTTCCTTAATTAATAAGCGTGGCGCCATTTCAACTTGCGTCACTTGGCTGCCGAGACGTGCAAAGCATTGCGCCAGTTCGCAACCGATAGGCCCGCCGCCCAATATGACCAGCCGTTCAGGCAGTTCGCGCAGTTCCCAAATACTATCGGAGGTTAGATAACCAATGTCCTCGATGCCCGGAAGCGGCGGAACTAAAGGCCGCGAACCGGCAGCAATAACGATGGAACGCGTGATGATAATTCGGCTTGCGCCTGCGGTTGTCACTTGGACTTGCCAAGGCGAGATAATCTTTGCTTCACCTTCAATAACTTCCACGCCCAACTCTGTGTAGCGTTGCACAGAATCATGCGGTTCGATGGTTTTTATAACCGTCTGCACCCGGTTCATCACATCGGCAAAATCCACTTCGGCATCGGCTTTTTTGATTCCTAAGTCTGCGGATCGGCGAATCTGAGCCAGCAACTTGGCGGAGCGAATTAAGGTCTTAGACGGAACGCAACCGGTGTTCAGGCAATCGCCGCCCATTTGATGCTTTTCAATCAAAGTCACTTTGGCTTTGACGGCTGCCGCGATGTAAGCGGTAACCAATCCGCCCGAACCTGCGCCGATCACTACGATGTTACTGTCAAAGCGCGACGGTTTTACCCATTGTCCATAAATTTTGTTGGCCTTAATGGCTTCGACGATTTTATTAGCCAGCAGCGGAAAAATACCCAGCAAAGCAAAAGAACCGATCAATCCGGGAGATAAAATACCCGACAAGGATTCCAGCTTAGCCAACTGAGTTCCGGCATTCACATAAACCACGGTACCGGCCAGCATGCCAATCTGGCTGACCCAATAGAAAGTTTGAGTTCTGAGCGTTGTTAAACCCATCACCAGGTTGATCACAAAAAAAGGAAAAATCGGCACCAATCTCAGCGTAAAAAGATACAACGCGCCATCTTTATCTATGCCTTTGTTAACAACATTCAGGCGATCGCCAAAACGGGCTTTAATCGCATCCCGGAACAAAAAACGAGCCGCCAGAAAAGCCAGTGTTGCGCCGATGGTGGAAGCGAACGAGACAATCAGCGTTCCCCACAATAAGCCAAACACAGCGCCTCCGGCCAGCGTCAGAATTGTAGCCCCCGGCAGTGATAAACCGGTCACTGCGATATAAATCAACGCATAAACAGCCATTGCCGAAACGGGGTGACTGTTACGATAAGCTTCGATAGACGCTTGCTGGGCTTTGAGTGATTCCAGAGTTAAATAGCTTTGCAGATCAAAAATAAAAAATGCCGCGATCAGCGTAATAATGACAGCCAACAGTGTCCAACGTGAAATATTCATAATATTCTCCTTGCTGGAAGCATGTTAGCAGAAATTCCCGATGAACCTGTTTTCTGTAAAGATGCCTTGCATTGATTCAGCCCCCCCCTCAGGCCAAGAGTATATAAAAGAATGATAACTTTATGTTTTTTCTATCGAGAATAAAAAACGAAAATTAATGACCCAAGCGTTCCTTAATTCGATTGTAAGTCTGTTTAAGCTCTTCGCCGATTATGTTGGCATTAGCTATAAATTCTTCTGATGTTTCTATCGAGTCATCCGCTATCTCAGAAGCTTTGACTTTTAATCTGCCCCACTCTTTTTCGGCTTCTTCAAATTCTTGCCTAGCTTCCATAGAAGCCAAATGCATTTTTAAATTGATTTCATCTCGTTCTGTTTGTAACTTACCCAATAGATTTTCAAAATCTTCTTTTATCGACATGGCACACCTCAATTTTATCGACCACCTGTTAACAGCTGATATTGCGTAACCGCTTAAAGAATAGAGAAATCAATTCCATCAATCAATAAGTAGTATCACCAGCCGGCCAAGCCGCTAACAAGCCCAATGCCTTGCAAAATCTAGGCTCCAGGTAGCTTCTACTCTTGTTTTTAATAGAATTGTAAAAATTAACTGTTATAGTATTACAGTATACATACGCCTAAAAACCACCCTCGATTGATAGAAATATCTTATGACTCACGAACTCTTATTATTACGGCATGCCAAGTCAGATTGGTCAGTTGAAATGGATGATTTTTCCCGTCCTTTAAAAAAACGCGGACGTCGTTCCGCCAAGCAAATAGGACGCTGGTTACGCGAACAAGATTTAATACCCGACACCATACTCAGCTCTCCAGCAATACGTGCCCTGGCAACAGCGCAACGGGTTTGCCGGCAACTAGGCATAGATAAATCAGCGATAATCTGTGACCCGCGCATTTATGAGGCAGATGCGTCGACATTACTTACTGTGCTAAGAACCAGTTGTCATGAACGGCGAGTGCTATTGGTCGGGCATAATCCCGGCTTGGAAAACTTATTATCAAAATTAATTAACGATTCGGTTCCGCTATCGACTAACGGAAAATGCCTACCTACCGCTGCTTTAGCCCAACTGGTCTTTAAAGGAGACTGGACAGAATTGGCCAAAGGCGGCGCCAAATTAGTCACACTGATTCGACCTGACAGCTTGCCTAAATAATTAAAAATGTTACGACTATTCAATTTCGATAAGGGCCGGCTCAAAGAACACACTCCGCCTGAAGACCAGATCAAGCAAGCCGTCGCCAAAGCGTCCTGGATTGATGCTCATGATCCCAGCGATACTGAACGGTCTCAACTACAAGCATTTTTGCGTACCACACTACCCGAATCGGATGATGTGGAAGAGATCGAATCATCGGCACGTTATTTCACCGATAACACCGGCGTTCATGTACGCTCTTTGTTTCTTGCGCAAAGCGAAGGGCGGCACACCACTGCGACCGTCGCTTTCATTCTGCAAAACGACCGCTTAATTACCCTTCGCGAAGGCGCGCTGGCAGACTTTCGCCTGCTACGTATGCGCGCCCGGCACGGACAGGTAGCAGCCCACTCTCCGCAAGAATTGCTGGTACTTATATTCGAGCAGAAAGTGGAAAATCTGGCCGATGCACTGGAGGATATTCATCGCAAACTGGAAGATGTCAGTTATTTGGTGTTGGAAGAAATAGAGTCTGATCTTGAAACTGCCATTGATCAGCTGGCCAAACTGGAAGACAGCAACGGTAAGATTCGGCTATGCCTGATGGATACGCAACGTTCAATATCTTTTCTGCAAAGGCACCTACGTAATCACCCTGAACTTCAGGAAACGGCCAGAGAGATCATGCGCGACGTGGATACATTGATGTCGCATACGACTTTCCTGTTCGATAAAATCAATTTCTTGATGGACTCGACTCAAGGCTTTATTAACATTACCCAAAACAAGATTATTAAGATCTTTTCCATTGCTGCGGTAGTATTTCTGCCCCCTACCCTAGTAGCCAGCATTTACGGCATGAATTTTCAAAACATGCCGGAACTCAACTTAAAGTTGGGCTATCCTGGCGCATTATTTTTAATGTTGCTATCGGGGATTGCACCCTACTGGTTTTTTAAACGAAAAGGCTGGCTGTAAATCGCATTAGTTAAAACAGCATGTCGCTCAGGCATGCCGTTTTAATCCAATCGAGATTTTCCTGATTAATAACAAGTGCTCCCGCTCATTCAACAGCGCGACCCGCACGGTCGTCTCTCAGCTATTGTGTTAAGATAAAAGATTGGTCTATCCTTTTATGTTCCATTGCTCAACATTATTAACCTGGAAAACTCCCCATGCCCAAGGAACCGTTTTTTCGTCTCAATCAAGAACCCGACGCTCTGAGCGGTTTTTCCCGTACTGTTGCGGAAATCCAGTGGTTGCTGCTGGTCTTGATGATGTTTTATCTGGTTGTAGGACAAATCGAAGAAAGCGTTAAAATCTTTTTGTTAGGCGGTCTCTGCGCTTTCGCCGGTTTTGTCATGGCATTTCATTATCTTAACTTCTTTGCCAAAGCCAACATTTGGAAACTGGCTTTAGAAACCTGGGTCATGATCTTGTTGGTCACTTGGTTTGTCTGGCACACCGGACGCCAGAATAGCCTGTTGCTTAACCTGTACTTCCTACCTATCATCACCAGCGCCCTAGCCTTGGGTAGACTAACTACGTTATTGGAAGTTCTGTTAATTGGCGCTTGTTACCTGTATTTGGGAGAAAGCAGCATACCTAAAGACGAGATATTTTCGTTAGCCCAAAGCAGCGTCCTGCTGGCCTGGTTATTTCCTATGCTGCTGGTGGGATACGTCACCACTATGTTATCCAGCGACATCTACCACGCTTTCAGCCGTATCAAAACCACGGCGCAAACCGATGAGCTAACCAATCTCTACAACCGCCGCGCCTTTATGGACCTTTTGGAAAAACAATTGCTACAAGCCAAGCGTGGTGGACATACTTTCAGTTTGTTACTGGGAGATTGCGACAACTTAAAAATCGTCAATGATCAATACGGGCATGAAGCAGGCAATTTGCTATTACAATCCATCGCTGACAATTTCCGCTACTGCTTAAGAGGCTGCGATTCCGCAGCCCGTTATGGCGGCGATGAATTTACGGTATTACTACCGAATACCACTGTAGAAGGAGCTGAACTGGTAACGAAACGCATCAAGGAAACATTGTCTGCCAGCAGTTTTAACTATCGCAGCAATGTAATCACCACCAATATCAGTATAGGCATCGCAAATTATCCACAACATGGCGAAACAGCGGAAGCATTGTTACGGCATGCCGATCAAGCTATGTATACTAATAAGCGGGAAAGTAAAAATCTGGCGACTGAAAATGCAAAAAATGATTGCCGGGTAAGCTGAGCATACCTTTTGGCTTGCAATGGTATATACAAAGGAGCTTGCTTAGCTTTAACTCAAACGAAATAATTCCTTAGCTAATAACTCAACACCCCAGGTCACAACCAAGCCTAAAACGGATATAACCAGTGATAGAGTCATTATGTTGAGATTATTTAGCGTGGATTTGTTCATGGCGGCTACCTCTTAATAAATGATTTAAGAGACTATTCTGAGCTGGCCGCGTTAAAATTTGATGACATGAACGCAAGAGGTGGAGCGACGCAACCGCAACAAAGAAAACATCGGGGATGGCTGTTGCCAAAAAGGCCATTCCTGATACAGGAACAAAACCGACAGACATAAAAAAAGGGTTATCATTTCTGATAACCCTCTATATATGGCGTCCCCAGGGGGGTTCGAACCCCCGTTACCGCCGTGAAAGGGCGGTGTCCTAGGCCTCTAGACGATGGGGACTAAAACTGGTTTAGTCAGCCTACACTTAACTATAAATCGTACTGCTATTTGTTCTAACATCATAAATAAAACCTATAAGAAAGAATAGGCTCTAATATATGGCGTCCCCAGGGGGGTTCGAACCCCCGTTACCGCCGTGAAAGGGCGGTGTCCTAGGCCTCTAGACGATGGGGACTAGAACTGGTTTATCAACTTTTTGGTGGAGCCAAGCGGGATCGAACCGCTGACCTCTTGCATGCCATGCAAGCGCTCTCCCAGCTGAGCTATGGCCCCTCTAAGCTGAGAACCGGCATTATACAGGGATTACCGGTTATGTCCAATACTAATTTAAACTTTTTATATAGTTTATGGCTCGCTGTATTCTAGCTAAGGTCTTCTCCTTGCCCAACAACGACAAGGTTATATCAATCGCAGGTGAAACCGCCGAGCCACAAACTGCAACACGTAAAGGCTGTGCAACCTTACCCAAACCCAGCGCCATGGTTTCAGCCAAATTCAGCACGATCTGGTGTAAAGCCTCGCCCTGCCATTCTGTTACGGCTGCGAATTCATCGTACAACCTCGCTAAAACTTCATCCGAGCCGGGAGTGAAATTCTTCTTAGCCGCTTTTTCATCATAGGCTTCGAAGTCTTTGTAGAAGTAAATGCTGGCAGCCGCCATTTCAACCAATGTTTTGCAGCGTTCCCGTTGCGCCTTGACCATATCGACAAGGCTTGGCCCTTCGGAAGGATCGATTCCCAACTCGCCCATATGCCAGCTTAAATGCCGCGCCACGTGAGCCGGATCGCTATTCATGATGTACTGATGATTCAGCCATAACAGCTTGTCGGTATTGAATGCAGACGCGGATACATTGACGTTTTCCAACGAAAAATATTCGACCATTTCATCAACAGTAAAAATCTCCTGATCGCCATGCGACCAACCCAGACGCACCAAGTAATTCAGCAGCGCCTCGGGTAAATAGCCGTCATCACGAAACTGCATCACGCTGACCGCACCATGACGCTTTGACAGCCTCGCGCCGTCAGGCCCCAATATCATCGGTAAATGCGCGTATTTAGGCAGTTCCGCCCCCAGAGCTTTCAGGATATTCATCTGCCGGGGGGTGTTATTAATATGATCGTCACCGCGAATAACATGGGTAACCTTCATATCCATATCATCGACGACCACCGTTAAGTTGTAAGTCGGACTGCCGTCTCCCCGGGCAATAATCAAATCATCCAGCTCTTTATTGGCAACAACAATGTCACCCTTAATCAAATCGGGAATGGTGACTACGCCGTCAGTCGGGTTTTTGAAGCGGATGACCGCTTCACGGTCACCTTTCGGCTCCGTTAAGTCCCTGCATTTGCCGTTATAACGCGGTTTTTCCTTATTCGCCATTTGCTCGGTGCGTAACTGTTCCAGCTCTTCTTTACTGCAATAGCAATAATAAGCATCACCCTGCTCCAGCAATTGCTGGATAACTTCTTTATAGCGATCGAAATGATGGGTTTGGTAAAAAGGACCTTCATCATATTCCAATCCCAACCAAGTCATGCCTTCCAAAATAGCGTCGACCGATTCCTGCGTTGAGCGCTCCAAATCGGTATCTTCTATTCTTAAGATAAATTTTCCGCCATGCTTGCGCGCATAAAGCCAGGAAAACAAGGCAGTGCGCGCACCGCCCACATGAAGATAACCTGTTGGACTAGGGGCAAAACGTGTTTTTATACTCATTAGATATTATTTCGTTAGTAAAATATTGTTGGGATTTGCGGCGACCTTTTAGTGCCACCCTCTTGCCATTTTAACATCGTTTTTTCACAACGACGCCCCGGCATAATCACTAAAACTCAGGTTTGTAAGTTTTAGATTCTCCATTACTACATATTATTTATTTCGAACCCATTTATTGGGCCAAAATTATCCTCGCTAATCCCTAAAACAGCGCTATGTTTTAATACAATTACAACAATAACTGCCTTTCAAGTTATTACATTTGCAGTAAGCATTTGCACTGATTTTGTAACCAACTGGTTTTCTTATATCATGCCTAACGTTATTAACATCCCAACTGATTTTTTTAGGACTATCTTTTTAAAATCAAGAGAATACTAGGATCAACACGACGGCTACTGTATAACATTACGTTATCTTAAACGATTTGTTACAAGGAGTACTTCATGAAAAAAACACTTATCATTGCAGCAGCTGTTACATATCTACTTATATCGGGGTGTGCTTCACAACCGCTGAGTACTTTCACAGCTTTTCCCGCTCAAGATTTAAACAGTTTGGTCTCTTCAGGACAATATGTACAAAAAACCGATAGTTTTTTTGTACTAAACGACTCCTCCTCATCAATGGCTGACAATTATTCAGGCACAGGCTACCCAGCCCAACCATCCGCTACAAAATTTGCCGTTGAAAAAGAAATCCTGAACAGAATAAACCTGACCATTCCTGACTTGAAACTGACTTCAAGCATCCGTAGTTTTGGTTTCGGTCCATGTCTGTCATGGAAATTTACCCAGCTTAATCTGCCTCCTGCCAACCATTCAAAATCGACTTTCGGTAATGGCATAGATTCGCTAACTTGTGCAAGTGGCGGCAGCCCGATGGATAGCGGGATTAAAGGGACAACTAATGACTTATCATCCGCGGCAGGTCATATCTCCGTTTTAATTCTCAGCGATGGAAAAGTGGACACTGACCCTGTTCCGGCAGTTAAATCCTTAAAACAACGGTATGGCGACAAGTTATGCGTTCATACTGTTTGGGTAGGCAACCCGGACGATAGCGAAGGCTACTTCACGTTAAGGCAACTTTCCGATATTGCCGGTTGCGGCTTCACTGTTACCGCCGAACAAATTGCCAACGCCGACGGTATGACTAAGTTTGTGAGAAACGTTTTTTTGAAACCCGGTATATTACCCCCTGCCGATTGCTCTGCATTGGATGATGACTCTGACGGTATTAACAATTGTAAAGATAAATGCCCGAATACTTTAAAAGGCGCTCATGTTAACCAATTTGGATGTTGGATTGTCGATGTAAAATTCGACAATGATCAAAGCAACATCAAGCCTCAATATTATCCTGAGCTCGACAATGCAGCTAACGTAATCAAAAACAACCCAGGCGTGGCTATTGAAGTACAAGGCCACACCAGCAGCACCGGTACAGTGGAATACAACCAGAGATTATCCGAGCGCCGAGCGCTGGCTGTTAAAAATTATCTAAGCCGTAAAACTCATGCAGGTGGATTGACTGTCCGCGGCTACGGTTTGACCCAACCTATCGACACCAACGAAACTGAAGCGGGCCGAGCCAACAATCGCAGAGTACAGTTGGAAGTGCTTAGATAATTTATTCTGTGGTAGCTGCTAAAAAGGGCGGATACTAACCCGCCCTTTTTATTGTTAAGTTAAAGTACATATTACCGATAATTCGGATAATGGGCTGTGGCCCCAATCCGATACTTCAACCACCTTGTGGATATATTGATGGCAAATCATGCCTTTAAATACGCAACTTTCAATCGTTTCTCGAATTCTTCGGCTTTTGCCGGTCTGGAATAAAAGTAGCCTTGCCCATAATCGCACCCGGCAGCAGCCAATAAATCGTGCTGCTGTTGGGTTTCTATTCCTTCTGCGATAACTTTCAATCCGAGCTCGTGCGCCATGACGATAATAGCCGTGCATAAGGTCAGGTTCTTAGAGCCGGGCGTCAGGTCGTAAACAAAGGCCTGATCGATTTTGAGATAATCGATATCGAGTTTTTGCAGATAAGTCAGCGATGAATAGCCGGTACCGAAATCGTCAATCGCCACTTGAATACCGGCGTCACGCAAAGCCAGCAATTTGCCTTTTGTAGCGGCGCTGGCGTCCAGCAATAAACCTTCGGTAATTTCCACGACAATGCAGTCGCCCGATAAACCCAAATCGTGCAGGTAATCCAGCCAGAAGTCATGCGATGAATCCCTGATACTGAATTGCACCGGAGATTTATTGATGCTGATTTGAAACTCCGGACAATACGATGCACGCCAGTTTGCAACTTGGCTGGCCGCCATCCGAAATACCCAGTCGCCGATTTCAACGATCATACCGGTTTCTTCGGCAATAGGGATGAATGCCGCAGGACTGATAAGACCGTGTTCCGGATGCTGCCAGCGAATCAGCGCTTCCGCTTTGCGAATGTCTCCGGTTGCCATATCCACGATGGGTTGGTAATACAATTGAAACTGTTCCCCGGACAGCGCGATACGCAAATCATTGGCGATTTGCATACGTTTTTGAACGGCTTCCTGCATTGCAGGGGTGAAATAATGGAAGCAGTTACGCCCTTGATCCTTGGCCGCATACATTGCTTGATCGGCATTTTTCAATAAATCGTCAAGGGTAACGGCATCCTCTGGATAAAGAGTAATGCCGATACTGACCGATACATGCACAAGCTTGTCGTCCAATAAGAAAGGTTCGGCAAGTTTTAGCAAAATAACTTTGGCAACGAGTTCGACACCGTGGTTTTCGTCCAGGTCGGTCAAAATAACCGTGAATTCGTCACCGCCCAGCCGAGCCACAGTATCGGTTTCACGAACACAATCGCGTAATCGCCGTGTAGCTTCCTTCAGCAGAACATCGCCCATATCATGTCCCAGCGTGTCATTAACAGACTTGAATTCATCAAGATCGAGGAACAATAACGCCAGCGGCGAATTGCTGCGCCTGGCTTTCTTCATTTCCAGTTCCAGACGATCATAAAACATGCTGCGATTGGGCAAGCCGGTCAACGGATCAAAATTGGCTTGCCGCCAAATCAACTCTTCCGAAGCTTTTTTCTGGGTAATGTCTGAGAACAACGCGACCCGCCGATGGGGAGTGCCATCTTCATTATAAATAGTGTTGATCGCAAGCCTTTCGGCATAAATTCCGCCATTTTTATGCCGGTTCCAAATCTCTCCCTCCCAGTGTCCCGAAGTGTTCAGATCGTGCCACATGGCTTGATAAAACGCCATATCATGGCGGCCGGACTTCAGGATTCTGGGATTTTTACCGATAACTTCATCCGGCGAGTAGCCGGTCAATTGGCTAAAGGCCGGATTGACGCTGAAGATGATTCCGTCGGCATCGGTAACCGTCATGCCTTCGCTGCTGTTCTGGAACACCAGCGAAGCCAGGCGCATTTCTTCTTCGGCGTATTTGCGTTCGGTCACATCCACGGCCATCGTAATCGCCAAGCGCCGCCCGTCGGGCAGCGGTGCCAGCGGTCCGCTACGGATATCCCACATCAGGCAATTGCCATCGGCGGAGCGTATGTCGTATTCGCCAATGAAGCTCCAGGTATCTTGAGCAAACTGTTTTTCGAGAACGAGCTGCATCTCTTGCAGTTTGTCCTCCCGGTAAGCTTTGACCAGCCATTCCCTAACCGTGGAAATATCGTAAAGGGTATAACCGGTCAGTTCGGTCCACATCCGGTTGAGCAATACCACTTCGCCCTCTTCGGTATGCAACATGATCGGGATAGGCGCATCGGTCAAAGCCTGCCGAAAACGCGCTTCGTTTTCCGCCGAAGCAATGCGCATGGTTTCGCTGCGTATCAGCTCGCACCGGGCAATCTGGCGATTGTTGTAAAGGTCCAGAAAAATGCTCACTTTGGACAGCAAAATCAAATCGTCCACGGGCTTCTGGATATAATCGACGGCGCCTGCTTCGTAGCCCAACAGCCGATGCTCCTGGTCTTCGTACGAGGCTGTGACGAAAATAATCGGTATCTGCTGAGTGGTCGGCTCTTCCTTCAGCAGCCTGGCCACTTCGTAGCCGTCCATGCCGGGCATATCCACGTCAAGAAGGACTAATGCGAAATCATAGTTTACACAGAACGCCAACGCCTCATTGCCTGAACTCGCCTCTTTGGCTTCACAGTTCAACCGCCCCAGCAACTTACGCATCGCGATCAGATTGGAACGATTGTCATCGACAACCAATACTTTGGGTTTTTCGATCATTGGAGGATTCAGATTATGAGTAGCGAAAAGAATATCAAATTGTAAATATTGAGCCACGGATCGACGCAGATTAAATGGATTACTGTTGCCGTTTATTATAAACGAGCCGTTCAAAGGTTGAATCATCTCCGGGATTCATCGGCAATCCTGCATCAATCGGCACATAGCTCATTGTTAAAATAAAATCTTGATAAAGATCAATGAGTTCTTTGTATTTCAGTTTATCCGTGTACATCTGTGTCGATCTGTGGCTGAGTATTTATAACATCTTTAATTTTAGGTCCAATATTTCCGCCGCCAAGGCCGGCAACGGCAAAACCTTGTCGACAGCGCCGGTAGCGATGGCGGCATTAGGCATGGTATCGGCATAAGCGCTGTCCGGATCCTGCACCAAAGTCAAACCGCCGGCAGCTTTGACGGCTTTAAGCCCTTGGGCTCCATCGCTATTGGCGCCGGTCAAAATGATGCCGGCCAGACTTTCGCTGTAAGCATCGGCTGCCGAATAAAATAAGACGTCGATTGAAGGCCTGACAAAGCAGACGCGCTGGTCCACGGACAATGCGAAAGTGTGGTTGGGTTCGACCAGCAGGTGATAATTCGGCGGCGCCACATAGACATGGCCGGGCAGAACGGGTTCCCGCTCGACTGCCTCATTGACCGGCAAGCGGCAGGTTTTTGCAAGTAGGGAGGGCAACATATTGACGCTATCGGCGGCAATATGGGCCACAATGATCACCGCAGCCGGGAACTCCGCAGGCAATGCGTCCAGCAGTATATGCAAAGCATCCAGTCCGCCCGCCGAACAGCCTACGACTACCGCTTCAATAGTCCGATAATTTAATGTGGTGGCTGAAGAGGGCTGTGTCATTTATTAATAGCGGTGCCATTTTTGTGAAAAATCATACAGTCGGCTTTATGAGCAACAAATTTATGTTGTGCTTCAATCGTACGTAGGCTTTCGCGCGTTCCCAAGCAAAGAAAACCGCCGCGCACCAGACTATTATGAAAAAGCTCCAGCACCCGTTTTTGCAGTTCATCGTTAAAATAAATCAGCACATTACGGCACAAGATAAGCTGAACTTCACAGAAAACGCCATCCGAAACCAGATTGTGGTGGGCGAAAACGATTTTTTTCCGCAGCCGTTCGTGGATGCGGAAAAAATCGGCATTCGCAACATAATAATCAGAAAGCCGTTTTTTGCCCCCGGCGTTTTGATAGTTTTTCTCGAATTCCACCAAATCGTGCGCCGAAAAAATGCCGTCTTCCGCATTGTGCAATGCGATATCGTTGATATCGGTCGCATAGATCTGCGTGCGCTCCAACAACCCTTCCTCATCCAGCATGATAGCTAATGAATAAACCTCTTCACCGGTGGCGCAGCCCGCCTGCCAGACATTGATCCGGGGATAGGTTTGCAGCAGCGGCAGTACTGTTTCGCGCAAGGCTTTAAACACTTGCGGATCGCGGAACATTTCGCTGACCGGCACCGACAATTGGGCAATCGCTTCCGTCAGGTAATTCTCGTCACGCAACACCAGAGGAATCAATTCGGCGACAGTCAGGCGTCTGGCTTCCGCCAGTGCCAATACCCGCCGCTTTATTGAAGCTTTGGCATAATTGCGAAAATCGTAATCGTAACGTTGACATAAAGCCTCCAGAAACAGGCCGATTTCGATATCCTGAATTTTAGATTCTTCCATAGATTAGCCCGTCAGGCATTGGCGCATCATCGCCATTAAATCGTCGATGTCCACCGGCTTGGACAGGTAATTGTTGGCGCCCACTGCCAGGCATTTTTCGCGATCGCCGAGCATGGCCTTGGCGGTCAGAGCGATGATCGGCAACGATCTAAACTGCTCCCGCTTGCGAATCTCCCGGATCGCCTCATAGCCGTCCATACCGGGCATCATGATATCCATCAACACTAGGCTGATTTCCGGGTTTTCATCCAATTGGCTAAGCGCCTTGAGTCCATCCTGGGCCATCAGCACATTCAAGCCTTTCGCGCGCAGGACTTTCGATAACGCAAACGTGTTGCGCATATCGTCATCCACGATCAGCACGGTACGTTCGGAAAGCCCCTCCTCCCTGTGTTGCGGCTTACGCAGCATTTGCTGCTGGGCTGCGGGCAAACTGCTATGCACGCTGTGCAGGAACAACGTCACTTCGTCGAGCAAGCGCTCCGGCGAACGGGCTCCTTTGATAACGATGCTGTCGGTGTATTCGCGCAGTCCCAGCATATCCTGCTCGGATAAGTCGCGGCCGGAATAGACGATGACCGGCGGCATCGGCAAATGCTTGCGAGTACATTCTTTCAACAGGTTCAAGCCGTTGATCCCCGGCAGCCCCAGGTCCAGGATCATGCAATCGAACTGCTCGCCGTTTTCCAAACGAGCCAACGCAGCTTCGCCGGTCTTTTCGGCAATGATTTCAACGTTGGCGTTTTCCAGCAAAACGGTTACCGCCTTATGGGTTCCGGCATCGTCATCGACCAGCAATATCCGCCTTTCGCTGGAGGTGGAAAAGTGGCGGATACGTTCGAAAGCGCTCTCGATCTGTTCTTTGCTGACCGGTTTGGTGAAATAACCCACCGCGCCCATTTCCATGCCCCGCTGCCCGGAGTCGGTAGCCGACATGAAATGCACCGGGATATGACGGGTTTCCGGTTGCTGCTTCAAGCGTTCCATCACGGTCCAGCCGTCCATCTGCGGCAGCCCCACGTCCAGCACGATGCCGGTGGGGCGATAGTGTTTCGCCAGCTCCAAGCCGACGCGGCCATCCTCGGCGACCAAGCACTTGAAACCGCGCTTCCGGGAAATATCGCGTACGATTTTGGCGAAAGCTTCGTCGTCCTCGATGACTAGAATCGTTTCGTCCTGCGGCATAATGCTGTCGCGATCGTCATCAACCTTTTTTGGCGTAACGAAAGAAACGGGAGCCAAGCTTGATTCCGCGATCGGCTGCGGGGGAACGACAGTGACTTTGTGCGCTGCCTCTTCCGTCGCCCGCGGCAAAATCAAAGTAAAAATACTGCCCTGCCCTTCGGTACTTGCGATTGCAATATCACCGCCCAAAAACTGGGCCAACCGCCGCGAGATAGTAAGCCCCAAACCTGTACCGCCGTAAGCGCGGCTTGTGCTGCCGTCTACCTGTTCGAAAGCCCGGAACACCGATTCGAGCTTATCGTCGGGAATACCGATACCGGTATCGGCGACTTCAATCGCAATCGCATCGTCAAGCGAAAGCCCGGTTCCGGCCAGGACTTCCGCGGCTTCAGGACGCTTGATACAAACATTGACGCTGCCTTTTTCGGTAAATTTGATTGAGTTGCCGACTAAATTGTTGATGATCTGATCCAGCTTGCCGGAATCGCTATGTATAGACGTCGGCAAACCGGGAGCCGTTGTCACCAACAGGCTTAAGCCTTTGGTTTCGGCCAGCAGCCGGAAACGTTGCAGTAATGACGCAGTGAATTGTTCCAGATCGATGTCGGTGGCGGCTATTTCCATCTTGCCGGCCTCCACTTTAGACAAGTCGAGAATATCGTTGATCAAGCGCAGCAACGATGTGCCGCTTTCATGGATGACTTCAGCAGATTCCACCTGGTCGTCGGTCAAATTGCCTTGTTCGTTGTCGCGCAGCGAGCGCGCCAGAATCAAAAGACTGTTCAGCGGAGTGCGCAATTCGTGCGACATATTGGCCAGGAACTCCGATTTATAACGGCTGGCGGTATCGCGCTCCAGAGCGCGCTTCTCGGATTCTGCCCTGGCCAGCTCCAATAATTTGGCCTGTTCCTCCAACCCCCGGCTTTTTTCCTCCAGTTCCTCGTTGCTCGCTTGCAGTTGTTCGCGTTGCGCTCGCAATTCTTCCTCTGAGGCGCGTAACTCCTCGGCCTGCTGTTGCAGCTTGTCGGTCTTAGTCAAAAGCTCGTCGTTCGCAACCCTTAATTGCTCGCTTTGCGACCGTAACTCCTCTTCCGAGGCCCGCAATTCTTCCGCCTGCCGCTGGGTTTGTTCCAACAGTATATGGGTACGGTTGTTGCGTTCGAGAATTTCCAGGTTCAGGGCGATAATCGGCAACGCCTCATCAAGCAAAGCCTGTTGCCGGATAGTAAAGGGCAGGAATGAGCCGATCTCAATCACCGCCAACACCTTGTCCTTGGACAGCACCGGAGCCACCAGCACGTTGCGCGGCGGCGCTTCGCCAATGCCCGAAACAATACGGGCATAGTCATCGGGCACTTCGGTCAGGATAATGGCCTTGCGCTCCAAAGCGCATTGGCCGACCAAACCTTCGCCCAATTTGAAAGTGGTGGCCAGATGGCGGCGTTTCTTCAGCCCATAGCTGGCAAACAATTCCAAATGCTCGTCGGCCTCGTTCCATAGATAAAAGACCCCTGCCCCGCCGCCCAATTCGGGAACCAAAGTGTCCAAAGCCTGCCGGCACAAGTCCAGAGTGGTTGTGGCTAATTGCAAAAGCGAAGCCAGTTGAGACAGGGACGATTTTAGCCAGCGCTGACTCTCCAACTTGTCGGCCGACTCTTTGAATACCTGTACCGCCAAAGCCATCTCCGTCAGTTCGGACTTCCCGTCCCGGAACGGAATGTCTACCGCAAGATTGCCCGTCGCCAGATCGTTCATGCGCCGGCGCAACTCTTCCAAAGGTTGGGTAATGCTGTGGGTGACAATGCGGGTCACCAGCAGTCCCATAACAAGCAGCCCCACCATGACGATGCTCAATTGCTTGATGGCCAATCTTTTTTCGGCATCAGCATCGGCCTGCAATGACTTGGCTTTGTTGCGGGCGAAATTAAGGATGTCCTGAAATTTGCTCTCCGTTTCCGCGGCATATCGCCGACGTTCCGCTTCAATCTTGGCAATAGCTTCGGCGGGAGCACTGGCTCGCACCATCGTTAACGTTTCATCGCGCAGCCGCCGCCAATTGGACAATGCACGTTTCAATTGGATCACGTCCTCCGCCGGCCCCAGATATTGGGAACTCACGACGGCCAAATGATCATCCAATTCCTGGTCCATTTTGCCGATATTGCGTATCAACGTTTCGTTATCTTCCAAATGGCTGCTTCTGACCAGCTCTCTGATGTCCCGCTGAATGGCTACGACATTGGTTTTGGACTGCTGCGATTCATCGATCACGCGTAACGGGTGATCGTTGATTCTATTCATCAGCTCAGTCAATGTAACAATGCTTTGCAGCGCCAACCCGCCCAGCAGAACAACCAACAACAACAGCAAACCGAACCCCAAGGTCAGGCGCGAAGAAATTTTCAGCTCGTTTCTCAGGAATTGATACATGTCGGCAAACTCATAAATAATTTCGGGATGGACCGGTCCCTAGTCCTTAGCACACGGATGACACGGATTGGGTGGATTGAAGCGGATTTATTTTTAATATTCATCAAAAGTTTTTACGTATTACATTGTCCACGAAAAACACAAAAGACAC
>CAZJOY010000060.1:0-18007 GCA_964547705.1 uncultured Methylobacter sp.
GACTAAGGTCAATCTTTTGCAGTCAGCTTAATGGCTTATCCCGAACTCAGGTTAATCTAGCATTGCACCAACTTCAATTCCCTAAGCTTCATCAGCGCATAAACCGATTCCAGATGAGGCGCGGTTACGCCTAAACGTCGGGCAGCACGTAGCGCGTTGCCCAGAATGGCTTCGGTCTCCATCGGGTGGCCGTTCTCATAATCCAGCAACATGCTGGTTTTATAAGGCGGCATGGCGTAGGTGTTCTCGATATTGATGTTGACAATATCGCCGGGCAGCGGATGTCCGGAGGTGGCGGCAATATCGCAAACTTCGTGCATAATACTGCGTACCAAAGGCTCCTGGGTTTGCAGAATATCGAGTGTTTGCAAGCCGCCCGATAATACCGATAGCGGGTTAAACGGCGCATTCCAGACACATTTTTGCCAACGTCCGGTAACAATATCCTCGCTTGCTCCGCACTCAATGCCGGCTTGATTAAACAGCTCGCAAAGCTGCATGGTTTTACGGCTGATGCCGCCCGGCAAATTACCTAAAGCTAAACGGCCATAAGCCAGATGCAATATTTCGCCGGGATTGACACGGTTGCAACAAATAAACGCCAAACCGCTGACAATTTCATTGTTTGGGAAAGCATCCAGCATTTCCTGTTCGATGCCCACGCCGTTTTGAATAAAGACTATTGATGTATTTTGGCCGACAGCCGGGCGTATTAGGGCAACCCTGTCTACACTAGGAATGACTTTGGTGCAGAGTAAGATATAGTCTGGGGTTACGTCAAGGTCGGTAACACTCTTTAAAACTTGCGCCGGTGTAAAACTCCAGCGGCCGAGAGCTTGGCTGTTGATGATGAAATCGTGTTGTTTGACCTGATCGTAATCGGAGCGGCAGACGACCGATACTTCGGCTCCTGCCTGAGCTAGCAGCGAGCCATAAAAAGCGCCGATAGCGCCCGCTCCAATAACAAGCACTTTAATCATGGCGATCTTCGTCCAAAATCTGCTTTAAAAAAGGGAGTGTCAACTTACGTTTTGCGGCCAATGATGCCTTATCCAGTTTTTCCAGTAAAGCCCATAAAGAGGTTAGATCCCTGTCGTAATGCGTCAGCAGGAAGCGTCCGGCATGAGGGGCGATTTCAAAGCCCATCTGGTCGGCTTTAAAAATTAATGCGGCGATTCGGTCGCTATCGGTTAAGGACTGTATTTTTAAGCTCAGACCCCAATTAAGCCGGGTTCTAAGATCGGGTAATTGAATAGCAATGTCATTCGGAGCGGAACATGCGGATACGATCAGTTTATGGCCGTGATCGCGGTGTAGGTTGAAAAAATTGAAAAAAGCCAGCTCCCAATCGGCATTACCGGCGATATGCTCGATGCCGTCGAAACAAACCACATCATAGTCATCAAGTCCGATTAACATCGACGGTCCGGTCAACTTTGCATTTGTTAAATCGAAATAGAATGAACTGAGGTTTTGGCTCTGCGCCTGATGACAGCAAGCTTGCAGCAAATGCGTTTTGCCTTGCCCCGGTTTGCCCCAGATGAAGATTTGCTGCTCGCCAACGCCGGCAATGCACTGTTGCAAATGCGTGACGATTTCCCGATTCGCGCCGGGAAAAAAATCCTTAAAGGTTTGGTTGGCCCTGAATTCGAAATCTAATGGGAGTTGTTGCGCCATTGTTAATTCTGTCTTGCCGACATGCGTACATAAAATGCCGAGCCGAAAAACAGCATCAAGCTCAGCATGACTTCAAGCACGGCATACAGCCGTTCGCCGGCGTTTACGTAAGCTTCGGCGGTGCCGTGAAGGAAATAAATCAGGCTGACATAGGCCGCCCACGCGCAACTTCTTGGTTTGCGGTCCAGTAGTCCGCGCATCGGCAGTAGTAGCGGTGTAATGGTGATCAGTAAAACCAGCGCCACCGGAAAGCGGGAGGAGGGCGCGAGTACGGTATTCCAAAGCATCAACAATGCAAACAAGCCGAAAAAGCCGGTTAGAGCAGTGATGTAGCAATAAGTCGGTTTTATGTTCATGCTGCCTGTTTCAATTGAAGTGCGGTTTTAGCCAAGCGCGCACCGAGCGCTTTACATAAGGTTTTCTCATCATCGCTTAAGCCGGCGTGATGTGTCGATACATGGCCGGGGCCGTAAGGTGTGCCGCCAGTGGTTGTTTCGCGCAACGCATGTTCAGTACTGGGCAAACCCACTATCAGCATACCGTGATGCAACAGCGGCAACATCATCGATAATAAAGTGCTTTCCTGCCCGCTATGCATGCTGCCGGTTGAGGTAAATACGCCAGCGGGTTTGCCGGACAATGCGCCTGAAAACCAGATTTCGGTGGTGCTGTCGATAAAATACTTCAGCGGCGCGGCCATATTGCCGAAATGAGTTGGACTGCCCAGCGCCAGACCGTCGCAAGATTTCAAATCGTCAAGCGTCGCGTAAAGCGCGCCGTGAGCAGGAATGCGCTCTGCGGTTTTCTCGCAAACCGTAGAAATTTCGGGGACGGTTCTGAGCACCGCTTCCGCGCCGTCAACCGATTCAACACCGCGAGCGATATGGTTGGCCATCTCGGCGGTAGAGCCATTGCGGGAATAATACAGCACCAGGATTTTTGCCATAAATTGAGCTATTACAGAATAGTCAGTACAGCTTCCGGTGGACGGCCGACAGCTGCTTTGCCGCCCGCGATAACGACAGGCCGCTCGATTAAAATAGGACTATTGATCATGGCTTGAATCAGCGCCTGCCGATCCAGTGACGCATCGTCCAAGCCGTTGGCTTTATATTCGGCTTCTTTTTTACGCATTAATTCGCGCGGCTCCATGCCCAGCTTTTGCAGAATATCATCCAGTTCTTGTGTGCTCGGCGGCGTTTTTAAGTACTCGATAACCTCCGGCTCGATGCCTTGTTCTTTTAACAGTTGCAAGGTTTGACGCGATTTGCCGCAACGCGGATTGTGATAAATTTTTACATTCATGGCTGACCTGCTTTTAAAACTGAAAATAGAACGCAGATGGCTCGGGTTTTACGAATAAACACCGATAAAAAGCAACACAATGCGTTTAATCAGCGCTCTTATAAAACCTGTATCTGCTGAGCCGTTACAAACAAAACCTTATGATAGCATTTTTAAAAAAATCACACTTTGCGGAGATTGGGAGCGAGGGCAAAAAATGGCAAGGCACGGTAGCAAACGTCGCCCTGCTTTCTTGACTGCAAATTATTTTAATTGCTATAAATAAATTTATGTAGCAACATGCCTACATGGTTTTCATGGCGAGGTTTTATTATGAGTATCACAACTGTTTCCAGCAGAGAGTTTAATCAAGACGTCAGCAGGATAAAGCGGGCTGCTGTTAACGGCCCTGTATTTATTACCGACCGGGGGCATCCGTCGTATGTTTTATTGACTATCGAAGACTATCAAAAAATCACCCATCAAAAAGAAAGCATTGTCGAATTGCTTGCAATGCCCGATGCCGCTGACATTGACTTTGAACCGCCTCGCTTGAACAAAAAACTTTATGAACCGGCGGATTTATCGTAGTGGTCATGTATTTGCTTGATACCAACGTCGTTTCCGAATTGAGGAGAGCGAAATCGGATAAAGCCGATAAAAACGTCGTGTCGTGGGCCAATAGCGTTCCAGCAACAAGCCTGTTTTTATCGGTGATCAGTATTTTGGAAATTGAAACAGGCTTACTTTTAGTTGAACGGCGGGATCCGTTACAAGGCGCAGTGCTTCGTTCCTGGCTCAATGCCCATGTGTTACCGGCATTTTCCGAGCGCATCCTGGTCATCGATACCGCCGTCGCGCTCTGTTGCGCCAAACTTCATGTTCCCGATCCTCGTTCCGATCGAGATGCGATCATCGCGGCTACCGCGTTGGTTCACGGCATGACCGTGGTTACCAGGAATGTCGATGATTTTAAGCAGACGGGGGTTGAGATTTTGAATCCATGGGAATAAGCGTGACAAATAAACCTCAACGTAGGGCGTGCCATGCGCGCCTTTATTCGCCGAATTCGTAATTATCGTCCAAGGCAATATCTTCCCCCCAATTTTCAGCATACCACCCGCTACGCACCAGCCGGTGGAAACTCGAATACGGCCAATCCGCGACCTTGACCGCAAACCCATGCTTAACCGGGTTCCAGTGAATATAATCCATGTGCCGGTTGAAATCGTCCTCATCGCGGATCAAATGATCCCAGTAACGATGTTGCCAGAGCGTGCCTTGCTGCCGTTGGCGTCGCCGTGCAGTCAGCCATTCCGGGCGATTCAAGCGTTCTCCGCAATTTTGCGTAACGGTTCGTTTAATCATGCTCCAGCGGGCAGAAAAATCCGCATCGCCCGGCGGTAAGCGCCAAATGCAATGTATATGATTGGGCGACAGTACCCAGGCAACAATGTCGAAAGGCTTGCTTTGCCGGGTAAATTCAATCCCTTCTCGCAACGCCGCCCGGACATCGTCATCGGTCAGAAAGTGTTGATTGCGGAAAGTCTTCACCGTGAAAAAATACAACCCGCCCGGCACATAAACCCGTCGATAATTAGACATAACAACCTCGTAGGGCGCGCCGCACGCCAAGATAGCAAAATATAGAAATATCCACACCACGAAAAGGCGCGCATGGCACGCCCTACGAGATCAGAGAAGTAGGGCGCGCCGTGCGCGCCAAAATAACGCGCAAATCCCAGTGTAGCGCAGCATAAAAGCTAGGACAAAACCTAGCGTCGAAAGTATCATGTCCGTCACAACGCTAATGCGTTTTTTATCAATAAAGCCCGCACAGCGGCTGGACAGGATGCACATGAGCACTGCTTTTTCTTTCGATATTTTCTTGAGCCACAATGTTAATGACAAGCAACGGGTGCGAAGCTTGGCGGAACGATTGCAAGCGGAGGGGTTGCGGGTTTGGTTTGATGAATGGGCGATTCAGCCGGGCGACGATATTTATCTGGCTGTCGAACATGGGCTTGAAGAGGCGCGGGTGTTGGTTTTGTGTTTGTCGGAACATGCGTTGGGCTCGGATTGGGTGAGGATGGAGCGTAGCACGGTGTTGTTCCGCGATCCGTCCAATGTCGGGCGGCGGTTTATTCCGCTGCTGTTGGATGATTGCAAGTTACCCGACAGCTTGCAGCGTTTTAAGTATGTAGATTTTCGGCAGGAGGCTGAGGAAGCATTTTTGGAGCTGGTGGAGGTTTGCCGTGTAGCTGACGAAGAAAGCTCGTCAATTAATGCCGACAGTATGGATATACAGCAGTCCGCAACAGTTCAGGTTCTACAAGCTGATAAAGACCAGCAACCAGTAGAACCGCTGGCGGTGTTGGAACGAAAGTTTGATGCACACACAGACAGTATTTACAGTGTGGCAGTCAGCCCGGATGGGGAGTGGCTGGCCTCAGGCTCTAAGGATAAGACAGTGAAGCTATGGTCTATGGATACAGGCGCCGTTCTGGCGACGCTAAAAGGGCATACGGGCAAAGTAAACTGTGTGAGCTTTACGACTGATGGCAACGGTCTTATTTCTTCGTCAAGCGACCGGACAGTCCGCATTTGGGATCGTCCGACAGGAGCCGTTAAGCATATTCTTAAGGTACATGCAGGTGTCGTACGTTCCGTTGTTGCGTTAGCCGATGGTAAACGGTTACTTTCTTGCGGAGCAAATTACGATGAATCTATCAAACTGTGGGACATACAAACGGGTGCATATCTAAAAACCATTAGAACGGCGCAAATTATCAATACTGCTGCTGTTAATGTTGGCGGCACACGCGCTGTCATCGGTGGTTATTACGGTAAATTGACACTTTGGGATTTGGATGCCGCTGAATGTTTGTTCAGTTTGAATGGTCATTCCGGTATCGTACGTTCTGTGCAAATGACGGCTGACCAAAAGTTTGCAGTTTCAGGGGGAGATGATAAAACTGTCAAAATCTGGAACTTAGCAACGGGGTGTTGTGTGGCTAGTTTGGAGGGGCATCAACAAAGAGTCTATTCAGTCACCCTCTCCCCAAATGAGCACATCATTGCCTCTTCTGGGTTTTGGGATAAAACGGTTCGGCTTTGGGATTTTAAATCGGGTGACTGCTTACAGGTGATTAAAAATGATGAAAATGCATCTCCGGTTTCCGTCACCTTTAGCCCCGATGGTTCACGTCTGGTTGTGGGTACAACCGATGGGGCAATTTACATTTATAGCCTCAACAAGCTAAAAGCCATTGCCGCTGCCAAATCCTCCCGCCGCTACAGCAACGCCAAAATAGTATTAATCGGCGAAAGCGGCGCAGGCAAAACCACGCTGGCGCATCGTTTGATTGAAGATAAATATGTCATGCCTGATTCTACGCACGGCATGAATGTTTGGCGACTAGATTTACCGGATGCCGGAAGCGCCAGTCTGCCCACGACAAGCGAAGGGGCAATTATTGAGCGGGAAGCCTTGCTATGGGATTTGGCCGGCCAAGAAGATTACCG
Organism: uncultured Methylobacter sp.; assembly: GCA_964547705.1. GTDB lineage: Bacteria > Pseudomonadota > Gammaproteobacteria > Methylococcales > Methylomonadaceae > Methylobacter_A. Next base: position 6,487 of record CAZJOY010000060.1, read on the forward strand.
GCTGATCCACCAGCTTTATCTGGAAGAAACCGCTCTGGCCTTGCTGCTGGTTAATCCGCAAAAAGACGACCCGTTTGCCGAGGCAGGTGATTGGCTAAAAGCTTTGTCGATGTCGGTTTCCAGCAATGACCGTCAGCGCGAGGTAGTTAAACTGTTGATTGCCACGCGCCTGGATGTGGGAGGCATGAAGCTCAGTCGGCAAAAAATCGACCGCTTTTTACAAGAACATGGCTTTGCCGGTTTTCTGGAAACCAGCGCTAAGCGCGGTGATTTGTGTTCGGACAGTATGAACGGCAACCAGCCTTCCGCTTTGAAGCAACTGATCTTACGGCATATTCCTTGGGATCAATTGCCGTGGACATCGACGCCGCGCTTGTTGTCGGAACTTAAAAATGCGCTGGTGGCTCTGCGTGATGATGGGGATATTCGTTTGCTGCGTTTTGCCGAACTTGCGCAACGTTTGGAACAAGCGTTGCCGAAAGAAACTATTACCGAAGCCGATATGCGCACCGCCGTGACGTTGTTGGCGAACCACGGATTGCTGCGGCCGTTAAAGTTTGGCGATTTGGTGCTGCTTCGTCCAGAATTGTTGAATGGTTACGCCGCTGCGGTGATTCGGGCGGCACGTTGCCATCGGGATGAAATCGGTTGCGTCAGCGAGGAGGCGGTTTTTAGCGACGATTTCGATTTTACTGGTGTGGAGCGTTTGCAGCATCGCCCGGACGAGGAGTTGTTACTACGCGCCCTGTTGCAAATGTTGCTGGACAGTTCGTTGTGTATGCGGGAATGCGAAGACGGGCAATGGTTGCTGATTTTTCCGTCGCAATATCGGCGCGATCGCGACATTCCTAAGTACCCTGAAATTTTCGTTTCGTACACGTTCAGTGGCGAGTTGCAGACGATTTACACCACGCTGGTGGTGCGGCTGTGGCATAGCCGTAGCTTCGACCAAAAGGAGTTGTGGCAGAACGCGGCGGAATTTACTACCAGTACCGGTAAAACCATCGGTGTGCTGTTTGAGAAGCTGGGCGATGGCACCGGAAAAGTCAGCGTGTTTTTTGAAACCGGCGTTCCTGATGAGATGAGGGTGGTGTTTATCGAGTTTGTGCATCGCCATCTTGCCAAACATGGCCGTGAGTTACAGCGGCAGCGGTGTTATGTCTGCGAGTGCGGCGTACCTGTGACTGACTTAACAATGGTGCAAAAGCGGCAGGAGTCGGGCAAAGATTTTATTACCTGCCAAGGCTGTGATAAGCCTGTGCCGTTCATGGATCATATCGAAAAGCGCTTGGCTTCCGATCCGGTGGCGCGCAAGGTGTTGAAGATGGAGCAAACGGAACGGCAACAGCGCGATACCCAATCCGAAGAGCAAGGCTTAATCGGGCATATGCTGACCATTTGCGCCGATGCTAATGCGATTTTCCGTCCAGTGACAATGTTCGATTACGGCATCGATGGCGAAGTGGAATTTAAAGACCCGGAAATCGGCGAAGCCAGCGGCAGGAAGATTTATGTGCAGCTTAAAAGCGGCAATTCGTATTTACGCAGCCGCAAACGCGACGGCAAGGAAATTTTTGACGTGACAAACGGACGGCATTTGCAGTATTGGCAAAACCAGCCGGTGGATGTGTATCTGGTGGTTCGCCAGCATGACGAAATGCGCGGCGAGGATGTCATCCGCTGGATGAATGTCAGTGCCTATCTGAAACAGCGGCAGGATGCGCAAAGCAAGCAGTTGGTTTTTTCAGGAGAAAAGTTGGATTTTGCGGCGGTGTGGCGGGTTAGGGACGTATTGTTTGCGTAGGGCGTGCCGTGCGCGCCTTTCCGGCCCTTAAGGCGCGCACGGCACACCCTACGTTCATAGCTATAAAAAACTCAGTCTAAATACTGTTAGAGCAGTGTTATCAATGTTCCCAAAAACCGGCATCCGCCGAGCCGTTACCAACAAAAAAGCTATAATAGCATTTTTCAATAAAATCTCACGCTTCGGAAAAGGCTATAACAATGATGGACAGAGCAATGGATCGAATTCAGCAATATTGGCTATTAGCGCGATTCGATAAGCCTATCGGCATCCTGATTTTATTGTGGCCAGCATTATGGGCGCTGTGGGTTGCCAGTGACGGCAAGCCCGATTTGCTGGTGTTGACCGTGATTTGTCTGGGCGTCGTGTTAATGCGTGCCGCCGGTTGCGTGATTAACGATTACGCCGACCGCAACTTCGACCCGCATGTCGAACGCACCAAACAGCGGCCTATCGCGGCCGGCAAAGTGACGCCCAAGGAAGCGCTGATCGTTTTCGTGGTGTTTTGTTTGATCGCTTTCGGCTTGGTATTGTTGCTGAATATCTACACCATCATGCTGTCATTCATCGCTGCATTCTTGGCGGCCAGTTATCCGTTTATGAAGCGCTACACCCAATTGCCGCAAGCTTATCTGGGTATCGCTTTCGGCTGGGCCGTGCCGATGTCTTTTTCCGCGCAGACCAACAGCATTCCTCCGGTAGCCTGGGTGATGTATTTAGCTGTCATTTTATGGGCTTTGGTTTACGACACGATGTACGCGATGGTCGATAAGGATGACGATTTAAAAATAGGCGTCAAATCGACAGCGATACTGTTCGGCGCTTACGACCGTCACATCATGGGCGGATTACAAATCATCATACTCAGCCTGCTGATCACGGTCGGGCAAATGGCGCAGGCAAGCTGGCCTTATTATGGCGGTATTTTAGTCGCGGCAGGCTTGTCGATTTATCAGCAAAAACTGATTTTTCACCGGGAAAAGGCGCTGTGCTTCAAGGCGTTTTTAAACAGCAACTGGTTCGGTTTGGCGGTATTTTCAGGGTTAGTAGTGGATTATTGTCTACGATAAAAGCGCTTTCTATATATTCGATTGTTTAGAGGGATTGCTGCGCCGATTTTAGTATTGACACATTCTATTTAAGGTTGCAGTATTAAATTTTCTTTCCCACTGATTTTTTAATGCCAGACAGGCTAATGGTAGGTAGATATGGCGTTAGCGAAAGTCGGTGTTGCAAGCCTGATGTTACTGCTTGTAAGTCTGTACGCCGTTGCAGACGATAAATCGCCCTCGGTGGAATGGACCGCTCCTGCCGGCGGCTGGATCTACGACGGCCTCACTAACAAATCCGATCAAGCAAGGGTCGCTTATCCGGTGCCGCCGATTGATCGCGGCGCGCAACGCCACCGTATCGCCATCGAAGGCAAGCTGAAAAACCTGAATGGCGTCCGCCAGCCGCATACGCTGGTAGTTAACGGCAATCCGTTACCTTTATACACCGATGACGACGGCCGGTTCGTTCGTCCCTATGCTTTCGGTTCCGGTTCCAATAGCGTCGCGTTGATCAGTTCGACCGGCGAACGTTTGCAGTCTGTGCAGTTCTACGATGCCAACACCGAAAAAACGCCTGCGCGTATCCGCTTGATCATGGGCTGGGATGATCCCGGCGCTGAAGTCGATATGCATGTGATTACTCCCGACGGCCAACACGCTTTTTTTGCGGCTCCGGTGCTCAGCAATGGCGGCGGTCTTGATGTCGATGGCGTCGACGGCCCAGGCCCGGAAATATTTACAATGGCCGCGCCCCTTCACGGTACTTATCTGGTCTATGTGAATTATTGGGGAAACCTGACGGAGGAGGGCTATAACTTCAATGCCCAGACTAACCGCAATGACATGATTACGACACAGATTACGCTGGTGCTGAATGAAAACACGATTAATGAAAAGCGGGAAAATTTTATTGTGCCGTTGCGGACCATTGGCGAATTACAGCTGGTGAAAACGTTTCGTTACTGATCATTAATTTAGCAATTAAAGCGGAAGCGCAGTTTGCCCACGAAAGCCAAAAGTAGGCGCCTCTACGACTGCATGGATGCAGGAGGTAGGTAGAAAACTGCTCCATGCATTTTCTGCATTCGCCACCTCCCTGTGGCTTAGCAATGCAGCAGCAGTTGCCGAGGCGGACACGAAAAGCACGAAAATATTCAACGTTGTAAGGTATCACACGAAAATGAATGACAGGGCAATACAACGTAATGACTTCTTTCGTGCTTTTCGCGTTTTTCGTGGACGAAATGATTTTCTAGGTTAACGCGGGAGCAAGTACTGATGAATCCGACTGATAAGAGTGACAAGACGATAACTCCTAAATGGCTTAGCCCTCGTCTGGCGATAGTGATAGGCGTTTTGTTGGCTGCTGGTGCGGGCGCTACGATAGCCGAGTGGAAATGGCAATTGATCAGTCGGCACTTTTTCTCAACCTCCCAGGAAACTCCGGCAGCGCTCGAAAAACTGTCATTAAACCTTGAGCATCCCGATGCGTTGATTGAAAGCGAAGTGCTTGCGGATTTGCCCAAGGATTTGCTCACCGTGCCGTTGTTGCATGACACGCTGACCGAAGACTTTGTGTTTTATTACCAGGCTAATGCCGACAGGTTGGGGCTGGCCGGAAGCCTGCGCAGGATTGTCTATGAGCACAAATTGACTGTGCAGGATTCCCTGATCGCCGATTTATTGAACCAACCGGCCCAACTGGCGCTATGGCGTAGTGCTGACGGCAAACTGACTTACAGCCTGCTGCGCATTAAAACCGGCATGCTGGCGAAAGCGTCCTTGGCGATGGTGAATATCATGCAGTCGCTTGCCGAAGCGGCGGGCGAGGATCGGCAACTGACAAAATCCGCAGACATGACGCTGAGCGGGGAAAAAGTACAGTTTTACAATCTGCGCTATCTGCGCGGCAAGAGCCTGTTGTTTGCGTATCACGATGGCTACTTGATAGTGCTGTCGAATCCGGCCATGGTCATCGATTCCGAAAACGGCAAGGCTGAATTATCGGACTCGGCGCTTACATTGATCGAACATTTGTTCAAAGGAGATAATCTTTTTCTTGAGCATTTCGGATTAACGCAAAGTTCCGTCAAACATCGTGTCAGCCTTCATGCCGATCATTTGGCAATGGGCTATCAATCGTTTTTCCCGATGCTGGCCGGTTTGCGTTTTGAAATGGACAACAGCGGCTGGCATAGTTTTCTGGCTGTGAATGACGGGACGACAAATAAAAACTTGAATGTCGATGTCTTGTGGCACGCAATGCCTGCGGATGCGGGGATGTGTGTGGCATTGCCGCTGGAAACGGACAATATTCAAAATATTATCGAGAAATTTGCAGCGGATAAATCCGAGTTGGATGATATTGATTCGGTGCTGACCGGCGCTGCCGCGCTGTGCTGGTACGGCAGCTCAAGGATGCATACGCCGCTGATTGCGCTTGGACTTGCTGCAAATGCTCAGCAGCCTGAAACGGATAATAATCTGTTCGAGTTATTTGCGGGTGTTGTTGGCAGCTATGAAAAAGGGGTTGAAGGGGGGCGCTTTCCTGTTGATAGCCGGGATCTGGCAAGCGGAAAATTATGGCAACGCATTGTCGGTTCCAAGTATGGTCTTTATAGCGCCGATCAGGCGGAACCGCCACTGGAATTGACTTCTCAAAATTTCTTTCGTGTAAGTTTTGCGCGCCATGGCAGCACATTGTTGTTTTCGCTGGATGATAAGTTATTGCAACATGCGCTGGATACCTTGGACAAGAATTATCCGGCTTTGTCTGAAAAAGTTCCTGCCGGTTCGACAATGCCGATCTACCTGTCCCCCGGTAAGTTGGCTTCTTTGTTGGAGCTTGAGTCGATGGATAGCCTGCCGGCGGATCAGGAGGCTATTTTCCGCAATGCCGCTGAACAGAATCTGCTGCCTAAAATTCGTGCCTTGCAAGCTTATCCTGATTATCTGGTGTTGTTGCCGCAGGGATTTCATGCGGGTTCGAACTGGAAATGGCAGGCTCTCGAATGGAAGCCTTTGTGAAAAAATGGTTGATCGGTTTTTTTCTGCTGATCCCTGTTAGTTTTCAGATTGCCCAAGCAGAATCTGCCGATGTGCATTTGACAGCGCAACAGTCGCAGGTTTTTCGCAGTTGGTTCGTACGTATTGTTGAGGAACAATTAAGGCAAGGTCCTAGTCCTCGCTGGTATCAGCAGGACTGTGCGGGCTTGGTGCGTTTTGCGGCGAATGAAGCGCTGAAAGTACATGATGGAAAATGGCTGCGCAGCAATGGCATCAGCCACGAGTTCCTGCCGCCGGAATTGACATTGACTCCCGAGCAGCGCCAGTTGGCGCAAAAATGGAATGTCGGCAACGGCAGAACCGATGCTTATGCCGAAGCAATATTGCTGATTCAGCATAACAGCCGTTTTCTCGGTCGCGACGTCAATCAGGCGCGGCCCGGAGATTTGCTGTTTTTCGATCAGGGCGATGACCAGCACCTGATGATTTGGATGGGGCATTTTATCGCTTATCACACCGGATCAAGCTCAGCGACTGATAACGGATTACGGGCAGTTGCCCTGAATCAACTGATGCACTGGAAAGATACCCGGTGGATACCTGATGAACAAAATCCGAACTTTATCGGCGTTTACCGGCTGGAGTTTTTAACCCGATAAATCTGAAAAACATAGCTTGTCCACGAAAAGCACGAAAGACACGAAAGAAATCATTATGTTGAATTGCTCTGTCATTTATCTTTTGTGTGATGTTCTACAACGTTGAATATTTTCGTGCTTTTCGTGCTTTTCGTGTTTTTCGTGTTTTTCGTGGACGAATGATTTTTATAAAATAAATGTAGATAAGATCATGAATAATCCTTTGCTTTTTCGGTGTGTGCTGATTTCATTGTTGTTGGCTATGGCCGCTGTCGTTTCGGCTGAGCCTAACGAGTCGATTCCTGCCAGCAATTACAGTACCGCCGGCGGAAAATTTTTCCTGCTGGCGGACAGTAGCTTTGGCAGCGCCGAGGAAGCGAGGGTTCGGCTGGAGGCAACGGAGCGCTCTAACCTGGAAGGCTACGGCGGCGTTGATGTTCGCGTCTATCGCATCCGCAATCCGCTGGATTTTCTGAAACAACAGAAAAACCTGCATCGCATTCAGCCGGAAGTCAATTATAAGGGCGAAGGTCTTGCTAACACCTTGGGCTATTTGTGGGATAACTGGTACCGGAAGTCCCGTCGTGCAATGCAGCGGGTTTTTTCTTATCAAATGCGCAAGACCGTCACGGCTGAAGCGCCAAACTTGAAAATGGGCCAAGCGATCGGCAAGCCGACTGAATTTGAACATCATCCTGAATTCGATCCGATTCCGGGCTTGCCGCTGGTCAGCGAGTTCCGTTATCCGGTCGCCGATGCAAAAACGATCCAACCGCCTGCCGGTGTGGAGCTTAGCGGATCATCGAGCAATTTTATTGCGCCGTCCGAAGGTAATGTTTATATCCCGCTCGGCAAATTGGAACCGGGCTTGTACCTGACCGAAGCCTTTGCCGGACAGTTTCGCGCCACGACGATGGTTTTTGTCTCCGACACGATCGCCGTTACCAAGATTTCCAGCAAGGAACTGCTGGTATGGACCGCGGATAAAAACACCGGCGCGGCTGTGGCGGATAGCCAAATCTTCTGGACCGACGGCGTCGGCGTATTGAGCGGCGGCAAGACCGATGACAGCGGCCTGCTGCATTTGTCTCATGCCAGTTCCGAACGCAGCTACGTGCTGGGCGAGGATAAAAACGGCGACGTATTTGTGTCGGAAAATTTCTATTACGACAGTGAAATTTACAACAGCAAGATGTATGCGTTTACGGACCGGCCTTTATATCGTCCCGGCGATGCGGTCGATATTAAAATTGTCGGTAGGCACTTTAAAAATGCGCGCGAATCGGAGTTGCCCAAGGCCGGGCCGATTGAATTGACGGTTGTCGATGCTGCCGGTGCGTCCTTGCAAACGCTGAAACTGGATTTCGATCCGTTGCACGGCGCCGATACCCGCTTTTTGCTGCCGCAAAATGCCGTCGCGGGCGGCTATGAAATCCGCTTCAGTTACGATAATCAACAGTATTCCAGCGCGTTTCGGGTGGCCGAATATGTAAAGCCGCATTTCGAGATTTCGTTGAATTTGGATAAAACGGATTACCGGACCGGCGAGCCTGTGGAAGGCCAATTACTGCTGCTTTATCCTGACGGCAAGCCGGTGCAGGGCGCGCATGTCGATATCAGCCTGCGTGCGCAACAGTTGTCGATGGTCGACAGCGAACTGCAATATATGGGGCAGTTTCCGGTCAAGCTGCAAACGATGAATCTGGTGACGGATGATCATGGCGCGGCACATATGACGCTCCCTGCCGCCGAAAAGCCCAGCCGTTATTTGTTGACGCTTTTTGCCAGTGACGGCGCGGCATTCAGGGTCAAAAACACCAGGGAAATCTTGATTGAGCGCGGTGCGATGCAGTATCAGTTAAGCGCTCCGCAGCGTTTCAGCGCTTTCGGTACGCCGGTTACGTTCTCCTACAGCGGTCAGGCCGATGCCGCTAATAAGCCGGTGCGTTATGAGTGGATACGTCTTGAAGATCAGAGTCGCGGTTCCGCTGATCTGACCGATGCTTTGGTCAACTCAGGCGGACAATTTGCCGTGCAATTTGCCGTGCAATTTGCCGTGCAATTTGAGAAACCGGGTACTTATAACCTGAATTTAAAAGATCAGGCGGGCCTGATTGTTGCCGGTACCAGCCATACCGTCAGCGGCCCTGATATGAAGGCTGCGGCCGGCAGTATTGAGATGATCATGGACAAACCCGAGTACCAAGTCGGCGATACCGCGTCTGCTTTACTGACTTTTCCAGAACCTGTGCAGGATGCGTTGCTGACTTTGGAGCGCGATAATGTTCATTCGACCGCGTTGCTGTCCAAAGGCAACGATTGGCTGAAAATCACCCGTCTTAACGACACGCAGTACCAGCTGTCCATTCCAGTGCAAGCCGACTTTTCGCCTAACATCACCGTTTCGGCGCTGTACACCCTGCACGGCGATTACAGCTTCCAAAACGCCGGTATCAAGGTGGTGATGCCGACCATAGCGGTCGAGATCAAAACCGATAAGGAGGTCTACAAACCCGGCGATACCGTCACCGTCGACCTGCAAACCCGGTTTGCCGATCAGCCGGTATCGGCGCAACTGACCGTGAGCGTCGTCGATGAAATGATTTATGTGTTGCAGCCGGAAATTGCGCCGACTATCGATAATTTTTTCTATCATCCGCGAAGAAATAATGTGCGCACGGCGGCGAGCCTGTCTTTTATCAGTTATGACGTGGCTATTCCGCATTCGCAGGCAGCGGCCCAGGGCAACCGCAATGATAGAAACGTTAAGCTGCTTGAGCGTCCGCGCCGCGAGGATGTCGATACCGCCGCCTGGAAATCCGATTTGACGACAGATAAGAACGGCAAGGCGCAATTTACCTTTGTCATGCCCGACTCGCTGACCCGCTGGCGCATTACCGCCAGGGCGATTAATGCGGAAGGCCATGTCGGCCAGCGCAAGGCTTATCTGCGTTCGGACAAGGATTTGTACCTGAAATGGTCCGGGCCTACGCGCTTTCGCACAGGCGATCATCCTTCACTCGGTTTGTTGGCGTTCAACCAGCAAAAGCAAAACGTTACCGCCGATTGGTCCTTAGACCTTGAAGGGCAACCCCGGAGCCAAAAGGTTGAGTTGCATCCCGGTATCAATTATCTGGCTCTGCCTGCCGACATTGCTTTTACGCCGGGAGAGCTGGAAACCGGCCTGGAAGTGGCCGGGAAAGAGCAGGATAGTCTCAGCGTCACGTTGAACAGCAGCGCGGCAAACTGGCAGGATCTGCATACGCTGTCGCTGGACATCAACCAGCGCAGTACCGCTTTGTCTTTACCGAACGATGCAACGGACATTAATTTGCGTATCAACGGCAGTGTTTCGGCCCTATTTTATTCAGCCTTGGATGATTTACTGGATTATCCCTACGGTTGCGTCGAACAGACCGCCAGCCGCCTGTTGCCGTTGAGTCTTGCCTATCCGCAATTGCAGGAAGCGGCTCCGGGTGTGCGTGAACGTTTGCAATTGATGATGAAGAACAGCCGCTTGCGACTGGTGCAAATGGCCGGGCCTAATGCGGCATTTACCTGGTGGGGCGACAGCTCCGGGATTGATGCCTTCCTAACCGGCTACGCTTATTACGCGGATTGGTATGCTAGCCGCGCGTTGGGGCTGAGCATGCCGCAGAATCACTGGCAGCGGGTGCTGGATGTCTATGCTTCGGAAGCCCAACATACGCCGCTGCTGCAACGAGCATTGACCATTGATTTTGCCGAACGGATGCAATTGCCGGTTGAGACATTGCTGCAAGGTTTAATGGATGATTTGGCAAAAGCCGGTGGCGGCGATTCAGCCATCAATGTCTCGGACGGCATCAGCGTTGTGATGGCCGCACCGGAATCGCCGCTAGGGCTTGCGGCTGCCCGCGTGATCACCGCCAAACTGGCCCAGGCTAAAGGCGCTAAGCAGCCCGAAGCTTTTACCACAGGTTTGCAGTCGGCACAGGCATTGCTGGATGGCAGCAGACTGGTTTTTGCCGAGGCGGTGAAATTGTACCGGCAGCCGCTGGATGTCGCTCGTAGCCGCGCGCTGTTTGCCCGCTTGTCGCCGGAGCAGGCAACGCTTGAACGCGCTTTGGCGTTGGTTTGGTTGCATGAAGCGGCTGTAAAAGCGGAATCGGATCAAGTTTATGTGCCGAAAGGCGAATGGCAACCGAGGCCAACTTCACTAGGTAACGCTCACTGGCAATGGCAGGGTGAGACGCCTCCCGCGGAATTGATTTTGACAGAAGACCCAAAACAACCGCTGCGTGCCGGTTTGAATTTTTCCAGTGCCGGTGCACCTGTTGCCGGAAACGCGCCGGTTCAAATTACCCGCCATTTACAGCAACTCGTACCCGGCACTGAAAGCCTGCATTTTCAGGGGCAGGATATTGCTGACGGCAAAGTTTCCAGTGACGCGTTGTATCTTGATGAAATTGTTATCAAGAGTTCAGCAGACAAGCCGTTGCGCTATGGCCTGATCGAGGTACCGCTGCCGCCCGGCGCCGATGTCGAACGGACTACCTGGGGCATACAACTGACGCCTTTCGGTAGCCAACAGGCGGCTCCGCTGGAAAAAGCACAGAATGAAACCGGACAATTGCTCTATGCGGTGCCGGTCGACAATTTGAGCGGCGAATTGCATATTCGGCATTTATTGCGTTTTTCGCAGAAAGGCCGGTTCAACTTACCGGCGGTACGTTATCGTCACATGTACGATCCGGCAAAAACAGCGCTGGAAGCGCCGGTTGTTTATGGTTCGTTGCGGGTTGAGTAGGTGGTGATGTTTGGTAAAAAAATATGCCCGAGCTTGCCATCTTTCTCCGTTCGTCCTGAGCCTGTCGAAGGATGAGCGGATTTACTTTTAAGCCCATCCCATAAAAGCCAAAGGGGAGCCGATTGAAGAGTTTGGGGTTATATATACGCACTCTGTTTCATATAGAACCAAAAATGCGCAAACCTAAAATGTTCTCTCATAGAAATTATCTAATGCTGTTCGCACTATTGCA
>CAZJOY010000061.1:0-17700 GCA_964547705.1 uncultured Methylobacter sp.
AGCAATCAAGCAAGTCGCGTCCGGCCGTTTTGGCGTGACCACCGAATACTTGGTCAATGCCGACGACATCCAAATTAAAATCAACCAAGGCGCGAAACCCGGCGAAGGCGGACAGCTGCCCGGCCATAAAGTCGATGCAGTTATCGCCCGAGTGCGTCATTCGACACGCGGCGTAGGCTTGATTTCACCACCGCCGCACCATGACATCTATTCGATTGAAGACTTGGCGCAGCTGATCCACGATTTGAAAAACGTCAATCCCGAAGCACGAATCAGCGTCAAGCTGGTATCGGAAGTCGGTGTAGGCACTGTTGCTGCCGGTGTTTCCAAAGCTCATGCTGATCATGTCACCATTTCCGGCTTTGACGGCGGTACCGGCGCAAGTCCGATGACTTCTATCAAGCATGCCGGCCTGCCTTGGGAAATTGGCCTTGCAGAAACTCATCAAACGCTGGTACTTAACAAACTGCGTGGACGCATTGCAGTACAAGTTGACGGCGGTCTGCGTACAGGACGCGACGTGGTCATCGGCGCGTTATTGGGCGCGGATGAATTCGGTTTTGCGACTGCGCCATTGATCGTTTCAGGTTGTTTAATGATGCGCAAATGCCATTTGAATACCTGCCCTGTCGGCGTAGCCACCCAAGATCCTGAATTACGCAAACGTTTTACAGGCCAACCTGAGCATGTAGTCAACTATTTCTTCATGGTTGCAGAAGATGTGCGTCAGTGGATGGCAAAACTGGGCTTCCGTACTATCAATGAAATGATTGGTCGCTCGGACAAACTGGACATGCAGCGCTCAATTACTCACTGGAAAACACAAGGATTGGACTACAGTCGCGTTTTCTATAAACCCGAAATTGATAGCAACACTGCCGTTTATAACACAGAAAACCAAGACCACGGCTTGGACCAAGCACTGGATCATACATTGATTGCCCAGGCTCAAGCGGCATTGCAAAACGGACAAGCGGTAGTTATCGAAACACCTATCCACAACATTAACCGCACTTTCGGCGCAATGTTGTCCGGTGAAGTCGCCAAGCGTTACGGACATAAAGGCTTGCCTGATGACACCATCGCGATTCGCGTCAAAGGTACCGCAGGACAAAGTTTCGGCGCATTTTTAGCGCAAGGCATCAGCATTGAACTTGAAGGCGAAGGCAACGATTATGTCGGCAAAGGTATGAGCGGTGGTCGTATCGCTATTTACCAACCTAAAGACTGCCCTATTACACCGGCTGAAAATATTATCGTCGGCAATACCGTATTGTATGGCGCTATCAGCGGCGAATGTTATTTCAGCGGTGTTGCCGGCGAACGTTTTGCCGTGCGTAATTCAGGCGCTGTTGCAGTCATCGAAGGCGTAGGCGACCATGGTTGCGAATACATGACCGGTGGCGTTGTCATCGTACTTGGACAAACCGGACGCAACTTCGCGGCAGGTATGTCAGGCGGTGTGGCTTATGTGCTTGACGAAGACCGCAGCTTTGAGAAACGCTGCAATATGGCCATGGTCGAAATCGAACCTATCCCTGCTGAAGACGACATGCTGGAAGCCATCGCACACCAAGGCGGCGACATGGAAACCCATGGCCGAGTTCACCTGATGTCGGATATGACCCGTTTTGACGCGCAACGTTTAAAGCATTTCATTGAAAATCATAAGCGTTATACCAACAGCGCCAGAGCACAACATATTCTGGATAATTGGCAGGATTATTTGCCGCGTTTTGTTAAAGTCATGCCGGTCGATTACCGTGAAGCGCTCAAACAAATCCAAGCAGAACAAGCTAGCGCAACCGCATAATCGTTGCGAAACTATTTAAGTAGAAGGTATTAGAAATGGGTAAACCAACCGGGTTTATGGAACTACCACGCACAGAGCGGCATTACGCATCGCCGAGTGATCGTATCCAGCATTATCGCGAATTTACACTATCCCCCAGCGAAACCGAAGTAGCGCAGCAGGGTTCAAGATGCATGGATTGCGGCATCCCTTTTTGCCATCAAGCCTGCCCGGTCAACAATATCATTCCTGACTGGAACGATGGCGTTTATCGGCAAGATTGGCAGCAAGCGCTGGAAGTCTTGCACAGCACTAATAATTTTCCAGAATTTACCGGACGCATCTGCCCTGCGCCTTGCGAAGCAGCTTGTACACTAAATTTGCAAGACCAGCCGGTGACCATTAAATCGATAGAATGCGCCATTATCGACAAAGGCTGGGAAATGGGCTGGGTAAAGCCGCAAATTCCGGAAAAACGTACCGGCAAACGCGTTGCAGTAATTGGCTCAGGCCCATCGGGAATGGCCTGCGCTCAACAGCTGGCCCGCGCCGGACATGAAGTCGTGGTCTATGAAAAAAATGACCGTATCGGCGGCTTATTACGCTACGGCATTCCCGATTTCAAGATGGAAAAATCGCATATCGACCGCCGCATTGCGCAAATGCAGGCCGAGGGAGTCAGATTCAGGCCTAACAGCCATATCGGCACCGATATTTCCGCGCAAAAGATCCTTGCCGAATACGATGCGGTGGTTTTAGCGGTGGGCTCCGAGAAGCCGCGTGACCTGGAAGTATCTGGACGCAATGAATACCAAGGCGTTTATTTTGCAATGGACTTTTTACGTCAACAAAACAAACGCAACGCAGGCGACACCATCCCTGAAGAGGAAATCATCAGCGCTACGGATAAACGCGTAGTGGTGATCGGCGGCGGCGATACCGGCTCAGATTGCATCGGCACATCGATTCGTCAAGGTGCGGCGTCTGTAGTACAGCTCGAAATTTTGCCGCAACCGCCTGAAAAAGAAAATAAGTTGCTCACTTGGCCGCTATGGCCCAACAAGCTGCGTACCACCTCTTCGCATGAAGAAGGCATCGAAAAGCGTTATTGGAGCGTCAACACCCAAAGCGTCACCGGTAAAGATGGAAAAATAACCCATCTGAATGTAGTCGAAGTTGAATGGAAACAAGAAGGCGGACAATGGAAAATGAGCGAAAAGCCGGACAGCGCTTTCACTCTGGAAGCCGATATTGTATTTTTAGCGATGGGTTTTGTTCACCCGGTACACGAAGGTTTGTTAAAAGAACTGGGCGTTGAACTTGAGCGTAACAACATCAAAGCCACTGACAAAGCATATCGCACCTCGGTCGATAAAGTGTTTGCAGCAGGTGACGGACGTCGTGGGCAATCGTTGGTAGTATGGGCGATACGCGAAGGCAGGCAAGCTGCGAGAGAAGTCGATGAGTTCTTGATGGGGTCATCCGAGCTGCCGCGTTAATCAAGTTAAGTACACTTGCAATAAAAAAGCACCTTAGCGGTAATCGCCGCTAAAGTGCTTTAGATTTTGTCTTACCACATCGCCTACACTGATAAACAGTAATCAACCTCCCCTGTTTCACATCAAACTGCTTTTCGTTCAAAACTTCCCATTTATGAAAATTGCTACGGCATAGCGTATTGCCTTTGTGCAGTTGCGCCACCGGCTTAGGCCGTTTAAATGGAACTACCTCACCCATGTTTTTTTCCAGATAGCATAAACAAAGCCTGTGCCATTTAATGGTTCTTATACTTATAACTTAAAATATAAACATCATGAAGAAAAGCCAAGACCATAATTTCGTGCCGATAAAACACCCAAAAAGCTGCAATGTCATTTTTTGACAATTGCATTCCAGGCTGTAAGCCAAGTCTGTGACTGATAAAAGTCGGCTTTTCTATCAAGAAACCCGGTCAATACCAATCTCAGAGTATGATCAATAACACCGAAGAAATGCGTATAACCTAGCTGTGGGGTAATGTGACGGATTTCTCCTGCTTTAATACCGGCCTCAATAATTCTAATAATTTTTATAATAGCTGGAGTTTTATGCAATGGCTTTGCTTCCGGCAAAAACTCATTGACATTCAAAATCAATAGAAACCTCATTACATCCGGTGCTTCATCCGTTAATTTGAATAGCAGATCGACTATGCCACGCAACTGCTCGGACGGCTTCTCATTCTTACATCTTATTTCATCAATGGAGATGCTCAAGCTGTCAATAATATTTGCATGCAACTGCGCTGCAATCATTTGTTTGGTTTTGAAGTACCGATAGATGCTGCCGGTGGTTGTTATTCCGGCAGCATCTTTAATATCGATTAATGATGTATTGAAATAGCCTTTTTCTACAAACAGCTTTAAGGCTGCCAGCAATATCTCATCCTGCACTTCAGATTCTACCTGAATATTTTCTATTTCCTGGTCCATGTTCTTCTTTTACAGCTGATTCAATGCGCTGTATTATTTGTAGGTGAGTGAAAATTCAAATGGTCTACACATATAGACTCACAAGTATAAAAATTATTTTGCGGTCAACACTGCCAGTGCCGCACTTAAGTAATTAATCATCGACCATAGTGTCAATATGGCCGCAACATACAACAAACCATAGCCGCAATAATTTATCGGTATACCCAATAAATCTTCGCGATATAACAACATGCCGATCGCCAGCATCTGAGCGGTTGTTTTCCATTTGCCTAATTGAGAAACTTTAACGTGCGCCCGCTGGCCGATCTCTGCCATCCATTCTCTAAGCGAAGCAATGGTTATTTCTCTACCGATGATGACTGCAGCAGGTATTGCCAAATAAGGGCTGCCCTGTTGCTGAACAATCAGAACCAAAACCATGGCCACCATCAGTTTATCCGCCACAGGGTCTAAAAAAGCCCCGAAAGGCGTTTCCAAACGCATTTTCCTGGCAAGATAGCCGTCCAACCAGTCAGTAACTCCGGCTGCCAAGAAAATCAGCATGCAAGCGACATTCGAATATGCCCAAGGCAGATAAAAAACCACCGTTAATAGCGGAATTAACGCGATTCTTAACAGTGTCAGATTTGTCGGTATGTTAAATTCAATTATCATCTTGATGATGAAATAGTTCGTAAATCCGTTGTGCCAAATGACGGCTTATGCCATCTACACTGCAAAGAGCATCCACACCAGCCTGTGAAATACCTTGCAAGCCCCCAAATTGTTTTAATAAAGTCTGTCGCCGTTTAGGCCCCAATCCCGGAATAGCTTCCATCGGCGATTGTTTTTTGGCCTTACCTCGGCGCTGTCTGTGTCCGGTTATAGCAAACCGGTGTGCTTCATCGCGAATATGTTGAATCAACAATAAACCGCTAGCACCAGGATTTATATCTATCGGCTGCTCTTGATCCACCAGTATCAACTTTTCCATGCCGGGTTTTCTATCCGGCCCTTTCGAAACACCGACTATCATAACATTGTTTACGTCTAATTCCTCCAATGCCTTTTGCGCTTGATGAACTTGGCCTTTGCCGCCATCTATCAGCAATATATCCGGTGCCGCATGTTCGCCTTGCTTCAAGCGCTTAAAACGCCTGAATACCGCTTGATGAATGGCTGCATAATCATCGCCGCCGGTTATACCTTCTATATTAAATCGTCGATAAGCCGACTTTACAGGCCCTTCCCGATCAAAAACCACACAGGACGCGACCGTTTGATCGCCCTGGGTATGGCTAATATCGAAGCATTCCAGGCGTTTCGGCAGTTCCTTGCAGCCTAGCTCTTCTTGCAAACTGAGGAACCGGGCATAAATTCCCTGCTTATCGGATAACTTGCTCTGCAGTGAATTTTCGGCGTTGGTACAGGTCATTTGCAACCACTTTAAACGTTCGCCCCTGACATTATGAGAAATAGCCACCGCATGCTTTGCCTGAGCTGCTAGCACTTCCCTTAGTAAATCGGCTTCTTCCGGCTGATGACTGACAATCAATTCATGAGGCACTTGTTTATCCATATAATATTGAGGAATAAACGCCTGAATGATAGCTGCCGGGTCGTACTCATCGGTTATTTTGGGGAAAAATATTTTATTTCCCAAATGCTGCCCGTTACGGATAAAAAATACCTGCACGCAAGCCACGCCGGCTTTAGTCGCACAAGCGATGATATCCACATCCCCCCGCTCGCCAAGCACAAAATGCTTTTCCAGCACAGAGCGCAATTTTACAATCTGATCCCTGAAAATGGCAGCCTGCTCATATTCAAGCTTAACCGACGCTTCTTCCATATTAACAATCAACTGATCGATCAGCAGCCCGCCCTTGCCTTCCAGAAACATAATCGTGTTTTCAACATCCTTTGCATAAGCGGCTTTATCGATTAAGCCGACACACGGCGCTGTACAGCGTTCTATCTGATGCTGCAAGCAAGGCCTGGAGCGATTATTGTAAATTGAATCATCGCACGGCCTGACCTGAAAAATCCGTTGCAGTAGCTTAAGACTTTCCTTAATTGCGCCGATGCTTGGATAAGGACCGAAATATCTCCCTTTTTTCCTTTTTGCGCCGCGGTGCAGGGTGATCTGGGGGAAATCATGCTCAGTCGATAAAAAAATATAAGGATAAGATCTATCGTCCCTTAAACAGATATTATATTGGGGCTTATGCCGCTTGATCTGCTGGCATTCCAACAGCAACGCATCCCCTTCAGTATGCGTCACAGTAATTTCAATACCTGCTATTTTCGGCACCATCCTATGCTGTTTAGCCGAGGCCGACGGTTTTCTAAAATAACTGGAAACGCGATTTTTAAGATTCTTGGCTTTGCCAATATAGATAATCTCGCCCTGATCATTAAGCATCTTGTAAATGCCGGGGCGTGTAGTCAGATTTTTTAAAAACGCTTTTACGTCAAAACTGTTTTCTGGTAACTCGGAACTCACACTTTATTATCCTGATAGCATACGGGCAGTACGAAATTCATCATGCAATAGGCTACATTCCTTATCCGGTTGCAAGTGGATTATTGTTTTTCTCCACACGCACTAAAATCGTCTGTATTTGCGGTAAAGACGCTTAAATTATGTATTAGAACAGTTGCTGCAATTTACCTGAACAACATATTTCCAGGATGAGACCTCTTAATTTCCCCCACACTCGGGCAATTTCATGATCAAAATCCAATACATAATCATTATACTCGGCAAGAATAATATTTAACTAACTCTGATTGAGGTTTTATTTACACAGGAAATTATTTTCACAAAGTAAGCTTTTATTTCGTACATGTAAGTGATTACTTACCATTGTCTATGTTAGATTAAATTTTCCATCAGTAAAACCATCCATATCCCCATTTTTATTTAATCTAATAGAGACTATCTGGATGAAAGAAGTAAAGATAACCCCTCTTACAGTACAGCAATACGTAGACATCTCCGATGAGATTTATGATGAAGTCGAAAGGGTTGAACATGGCGGCATACTTGCCGCTAAGTGCAGCAATCATCCCGAATATGGAAACATTATCCTTATTTCATCCAGTTCTGGCGATTGCTTAATGATTCACTCTTATCCTACTACTCAACTTTAGCCGCAACAGGAATTGCCATCTGCTTTATGCGCTAAACCAGCTGTTTTTAACGCATCCGCCGCATAACATCATTTTTAAGGTGTTTTTTCCTGAGCCGAAACAATAATCGGCATACTAAGTACTAATCGGAAAATCCGCCTTTTAATACGGTAACGCTCGGTTATATAAAAACCGCACAAAAATTTTTCACCTCCGACGACACCAAGTTATATTCCATCATGTCGCCGTTGGTGCATACAAGCGCTACGTCAGACAATATCGGCCAAATTTCCTTTGGTTTCCAGCCACACTTTCCTGTCTTGCGAGCGTTTTTTGGCCAGCAATAAATCAAGCTGCCCCGTGGTGTCGTCATCCTCGGCTACCGTCAACTGTACCAATCTGCGTGTATCCGGGTTCATCGTGGTTTCCCGGAGCTGGCTGGGATTCATCTCGCCTAAACCTTTAAAACGCTGCACATTGACTTGACCTTTAAGCTTTTCGGCAGCAATACGATCCAGCACGCCCTGCCGTTCAGCTTCATCCAATGCGTAAAACACCCGCTTGCCGACATCAATCCGGTATAACGGCGGCATCGCGACAAAAACATGACCGGCTTCCACCAGCGATTTAAAATGCTGGTAAAACAAAGCACAGATCAGCGTGGCGATATGATTACCGTCGGAATCGGCATCGGCCAAAATACAAACCTTGCCGTAACGCAGATTCTGCAAATCTGAAGAGCCCGGCTCTATGCCCAGAGCCACGGCAATATCGTGAACTTCCTGGGATGCCATCACTTGGTTGGATTCCACTTCCCAGGTATTCAAAATCTTGCCGCGCAACGGCATAATCGCTTGAAAATCCCGTTCCCGAGCTTGCTTGGCCGAACCGCCGGCCGAATCCCCTTCGACCAGGAATAATTCGGTCCGGCCTATATCCTGCGCCGAACAATCGGCCAACTTGCCCGGTAAGGCGGGGCCCGCGGTGATTTTTTTGCGAATGATTTTTTTATTGGAACGCAGCCGTTTTTGCGCGCTGGAAATAATCACTTCGGCGATTTTCTCGCCCTCGGCAGGATTTTGGTTCAGCCATAAGCTAAAACTGTCTTTCGCCACGCCGGACACGAAAGCCACGCACTCGCGGGAGCTGAGCCTTTCCTTGGTTTGTCCTGAAAACTGCGGATCTTCCAATTTGACCGATAGTACAAAATGGCAATTCTCCCAAACATCTTCCGGGGCAACTTTAACGCCGCGCGGCAGGATATTCCTGATATCGCAAAACTCGCGCATCGCTTCGGTCAAGCCTGCCCGCAAGCCGTTAACGTGAGTTCCGCCTTGCGCAGTCGGCACCAGATTCACATAACTTTCAGCCAGCACTTCCGGCGGGTTTTCAATCGCCCAAACAATCCCCCACTCAACGGCTTCATGGTTTGCGGCCATGCTGCCCATGAACGGCTGCTCAGGGCAAAAATCAATATCGCCGATGCGGTCGAGCAGATATTCCTTGAGGCCATCCTGATAACACCAAACATACTCTTCCTCGGTTTGATCGACTTTCAGGGATATTTTCAAGCCCGGACACAAAACCGCCTTTGCACGCAACACGTGCTTAAGCTTTACCACCGACACCTTATTCGAATCGAAATATTTTTCGTTCGGCCAAAACCGAACCGTCGTTCCGGTATTATTCTTGCCGACGGCGCCGATCTCGGTCAGCTCGGTTTGCTTTTCACCATCGGCGAACTCCATCCGGTAAACTTTACCGTTTCTTTTTACTTCCACTTCCAGCTTTGCCGACAAGGCGTTAACAACCGAAACGCCCACGCCATGCAAACCGCCGGAAAACTGATAATTCTTATTGGAAAACTTTCCGCCCGCATGCAGTTGAGTCAAAATAACCTCGACGCCCGGAATGCCTTGCTCAGGATGAATATCGACCGGCATACCGCGGCCGTTATCGCTAACCTGCACCGAGCCGTCTTTATACAAAATCACATCAATTGACGTAGCATGACCTGCCATCGCTTCATCAACACTATTATCAACAACTTCCTGCACCAGATGATTGGGACGGGTGGTGTCCGTGTACATGCCGGGACGCTTTCGCACCGGCTCCAATCCGCTTAAAACTTCGATTGCCGCCGCGTTGTATTCGTTACTCATACTTCCTAATCACTCACAATTCAATTTCATATATAATGCTGGGTCAGCTATACATCGTACCATTAATAGGGCAATAGAACACGGATGCCGAAAGTAGGCATCACAGATGGGGCGGATTTAACGGATTACTTTTTACCAGTAAACATCAACAAAGCCGTGTGCTATTTTCCCGAAACTAACCATATTTTTATTTCATGCCGAAAAAGAAAACCGCGACTTTATTCGAAGACTCCCTCGCCGAACTTGAGCAACTGGTCAACCAGCTTGAACAAGGCGATATTTCGCTGGAAGAATCGTTAAAGTCGTTTGAGCGCGGGGTTAACCTGACCCGAACCTGTCAAAAAGCCCTGCAAGAGGCCGAGCAGAAAGTTCAAATTTTAATTGAAAAAAACGGCACTCAAACCTTGGAGCCATTTACCGATGAGTAATGCATTAAAAGACTACCTTGAATTTTGTCAAAACCGCGTAGAACGCGCTTTGGATGCGCGCCTGCCCGGCGAAAACATACTGCCGCAAAAACTCCATCAGGCAATGCGCTACAGCACATTGGACGGCGGCAAACGGATGCGCCCGATGCTGACCTATTGCACCGGAAAAGTTCTGGGTATCGCTCCGGAAGCATTGGATGGCCCTGCTTGCGCGGTGGAATTCATCCACGTTTACTCATTGATACATGACGACCTGCCGGCAATGGACGACGACGATCTCAGACGCGGCAAGGCCACTTGCCATAAAGCTTTTGATGAAGCGACCGCGATTTTAACCGGCGACGCATTACAGGCTCTGGCTTTTGAAACGCTGACCAATGACCCGAGCATCACCACATCGCCTGAGAACCGCTTAAAGATGATTTCCGTCTTAACCAAAGCCAGCGGCTCCCAAGGCATGGTTGGCGGTCAAGCCATTGATCTGCAATCCGTAGGCACCAGCCTGACCCTGCCGGAGCTGGAAAACATGCACATTCATAAAACCGGCGCATTGATTCGTGCCAGCGTCAACATGGCGACGCTAGCAAAAGCCGATATAGACCCGAATATTGCGAAGAAACTGGATAATTATGCCAAATGCATCGGCTTATCGTTCCAGGTTAAAGACGACATTCTCGACGAAGAAAGCGATACCGCAACATTGGGCAAAACCCAAGGCAAAGACAAGGATAACAATAAACCCACCTACCCTGCACTGTTAGGTATGGCCGGAGCTAAACAAAAAGCACAAGAACTGCATGAGCAGGCGCTGGATAACTTGAGTGTTTTTGGTAGTGGAGCGGATTTATTGAGGGATTTGTCGCTTTATATTATTCAGCGGGATCATTGATTGTGATTGGGCCAAGATGACAGGATTGTACCCGTCACCCCGCTCCAATCAAACTATATGGTTACCAACCCGCCGTTATAGTGAACGCTAAAAGTATCGATGTCCGTAAAATATCCATTTTGCGGACATCGTACGTCGACCGTATAGTAGCTTTAAACCGAAAATGAGCTTAAGGCTATAAATGTCATTAAAGCAACAACATTAATCATGCCAGTTTGAATATTTCTCACAAACCTTATTTGTTGCTGCACCTTTTGTTGTATCGGCAAATTTAGCCAAACTACCTTTAAAATCTTCCGGTGTTTCATTCCACATGCATTCACAAAAAGCTTCTGCTTTTGACTGGCCTGCAATTGGGCTTTTTTCACCACCACCTTCCCATTTGTCCATTGCATAAGCTTTACACGCAAGGAACTGAGCATCGCCAGTAGGTACATCGTTATAATCGCCAGCAGCTAGTGCAAAGTTCGATACGCACAATAGTGATAATGCTGAAACAATAGATTTAAGCGAGTAATTCATAACACATATACCTCTCAATTATTAAGTGTAAAGTTGGAGAAGCTCAAACTCAAGCTCGAGATCAAGTTAAACTAAAGTAGTTTCATTGTCCAGGCCAATGAAGGAAGCCAGCGTCACCTTGAAGCTGACAAGGACGAAGTGGGCAAGCAAGATTGAACACAAAAACTTGAATTTCAGAATGTGGATTAAGCGAATCACACGAAAAACCTTACATGACACGGCCATAGGATTAGGCCGAATTTGGCTTCGATAGTCATGCCGAATGACAGATTTAACTCACCAACCAGTCCGCTACAAAAACACCCATAACCGCCGATAAAATAATCAAGGAAAATTATTGCCGGTTTATTGACATCTCTTTCCAGCACCAACGAAGAGAAATAGATTAATCTATTGGTATATAAGACAATTTTAAAACCGGCACTGTTTATGCTCAATACATATTGAAATTAATTCAATTGTTTTTAGGAATGCCGCCATGACAACACAAAACACAAATACAGCAGATTCATCATGGACAGTGTTTATCGAAATCTTAAGCGATGAATTTACCGCAAGAACCGGATTCGGGGTGTACGCCCATATTACGCCAGTGGATGTTGGCCAAGCTTATCAGCAATATCAACTCCGCAATTCACCAATGCGACTCTTCGTCCGTGAATATGTCAGATCCTATATTTAACGCTCAGCAAATTTTGTCCAGCGCAGGCGGTTGGCGTTGCTAACGACCGTCACGGAAGACAACGCCATCGCCGCCCCGGCAATCATCGGATTTAACAACACGCCGAATAGCGGATACAACAAGCCTGCCGCAACCGGAATGCTGATGGTGTTATAGAAAAACGCACCGAGTAGGTTTTGTTTGATATTGACGACTGTCGCTTTGGATAATTCAATCGCTTCCGGGACTTTTAGCAAGGAGCCTTGCAGGATAACCACATCGGCGCTTTCTATCGCAACATCGGTACCGGTGCCGATCGCAAAGCCAACATTAGCCTGCGCCAATGCCGGCGCATCGTTAATACCGTCCCCGACCATACCGACAACTTCACCGGCTTGTTGCAATTCTTTAACCACCTCGGCTTTATCTTGAGGCAGCACCTGCGCCCGGACTTCGGCAATACCGGCCTGCTTAGCAATGGCATGAGCGGTTATTTGATTGTCGCCGGTCACCATGATGATACGCACACCCTGATTTTTTAATAATTGCACCGCGTGCGCCGAATCCTTTTTAATCGGATCGGAAACGGCAATAATGCCGGTTATTTTGTTATCTACAGACAGCAGCATCGGCGTTTGCCCCAAAGCCGCCAGCCTTTCCAGCCGATCATTAAAGCGTGTAAAGCTAACACCTTGCTGATCCATCAGCGCTTTATTGCCGAACAGTACGCGCTGCTCATTAATCGTTGCCATGACGCCATGACCTGGGACCGCAACAAACTGTTTAACTTTTTCCAGCTTGATTTGCTTATCTTCCGCCGCCAGCAAGATAGCCGACGCCAGCGGGTGTTCCGAACCCGATTCGATACTCGCCGCCAATTGCAGCACCTGTTCTACGCTAATGTCGCCGACGCTTTCAATAGCAGACACTGTCGGCTTGCCT
Source organism: uncultured Methylobacter sp. (assembly GCA_964547705.1). Lineage (GTDB taxonomy): Bacteria > Pseudomonadota > Gammaproteobacteria > Methylococcales > Methylomonadaceae > Methylobacter_A. The sequence continues at coordinate 12,985 of CAZJOY010000061.1, forward strand.
TCGGTCACGGTGCCGGTTTTATCGAGTATTAAACAAGTTAATTTTCCCGCTGTTTGCAACGCTTCACCTTTGCGAATCAAAATCCCTGACTGGGCAGCTCTGCCCACTGCAACCATCACTGAAATAGGCGTTGCCAAGCCCAAAGCACAAGGGCAAGCGATAACCAGCACAGTCATTGACGTAACGAAGGCGTAGCCTAGAGAAGGCTCAGGCCCGAAAAAATACCAGCTCATAAAAGTCAGCACTGAAAACGCAACCACAGCCGGTACGAAAACACTGGAAATTCTATCCGCCAGGCGGGCTATCTCCGGCTTGCTGCTTTGCGCTTGCCGGACGCTTTTAATGATTTGCGCCAACGCGGTATCGCGACCGATGCGAGTTGCGGTAAACAAGAAACTGCCCGATTGGTTCATGGTTCCTCCAGCCACTTCCGCGCCCACTGTTTTTTCTACCGGTAACGGCTCGCCGGTCAGCATCGATTCATCAACCGTGGAATGCCCGTCCAGCAATACGCCGTCAACGGGGATTTTCTCACCGGGCCTGACTCTAATCGTTTCTCCCAAACCGACTTGCTCGATAGCAATATCGATCTCCTCGCCATTTCTAACCACACGCGCTGTACGCGGCTGCAAACCGATCAATTGACGAATAGCACTGGAGGTTTTACCCCTGGCCAATGTCTCCAAACCGGAACCCAAGTTAATGAAGGCCAGGATCATCACGGCGGCTTCAAAATAAGCATGTTTTGCCAAAGACGGCAGGGTTTCGTAATAATCAATCACAATACACGAATATAACCACGCCGAACCTGTGCCCAAAGCAATCAGCGTATCCATGTTAGCTTGGCCGAGCGTTAACGACTTGTACGCGCCGCTGTAAAAATGCCAGCCTGAATATACCAGTACGCTTACAGTAATAAGGGCGATTTCCGGCCATACCCATAGACCTGCCAGTGAGCCGATTTCTGGCAACCAGCCGAAATGTTCGGCTGCCATCAACGCTAGTCCGAACATTCCTGCCACAGCCGCTTTTTTCATCAGTTCACGATAGCGCTGCAACTCTTGTGCTTCTTGTTCGGAAGGATCTTCAAAGCCTTCCATCACCGCTGCATCATAACCGGCTGCTTTAACAGCCTGCTTTAACAATTCAGGGTCGGCCTGGCCTTTAACCACAGCGGAATGATCGGCAAAGTTGACGCTAACCGAAGTGACTCCCTCAACCTCCGCCAAGGCGCCCTCGACGGCACTGACGCACCCGGCGCAACGCATACCCAAAATGGATAGCCGTGTTTCGTCGGAAGTCTTTGTAGTCATAAAATCACCTTACCCATTACGATGTCTCTACGGTAAAACCAGCATCGGTAATCGCATCGGTAATTTCATCCAGGCTGGTTTTTTCAGCATCAAATTCAACATCGACTTCTTTATTTTTGCTTGACGCATTAACCGACAACACTCCATCGATTTCTTTCAATTTATTCGTTACATTAGCTTCACAACCACCGCACTTCATGCCGGTGACGGTTAACGATATAGATTCAGTCATTTCAGTCTCCTAATGTTGGCAGAGAAGCCGCCGTAGCAGCATCCCTACAGTAAGCAAGCATTTATATCATACTCGACTGATAGTCGGTAATCATGGTATAAATCCAAGAATATTTAAGGTTGCGCTTATGTTCCGTACTCTTATAAACCTTGTCTAGAAAAATCTAAATTTAATATCTTAAGTAATTAAAATGTCAGACATTATAATTGGGCGGCAACAGATTTTTGATCAAAAGCTGGATATCTACGCCTATGAACTTCTTTTCAGGGGTAACGACTTCGACCTAAACCACAAAGATGGCGCTACACAAGCAACTAATCAAGTCATCACCGACACTATATTGGAGCTTGGACTCAACACTATAGTAGGCCCTCACAGGGCTTTTATTAACTTTACAACGCAAAACATTCTGGACAAAACACCTTTACACTTGCCTAAAGACCGGATTGTTGTTGAAGTACTCGAAAATGTTGAAATTGACTCAAGAATCATCGCCAACTTAAAGGAGCTATCAGAGCTAGGCTACCTGATTGCCTTGGATGATTTTGTGTTTTCTGATGAATGGGCGCCTTTGGTGGAATTTGCCGACATCATTAAGCTTGATGTTTTAGAAATGGGTGAAGCCAAGACACGAGAGCTGGTTAAACGCCTCAAAGCCTACAAGGTGCAACTGCTTGCGGAAAAAGTGGAAACCTACGCCGAGTATCAATACCTTCTCGAACTGGGCTGCGATTATTTTCAGGGATTCTTTTTCAATAAACCTAACATAGTTTCAGGCAAGCGGGTTAGCGTCAATCAAGCGGCAGCCATTGAATTGTTAAACACGGTGAATAGACCCGATGTTGAATTTGAAGACCTGACCAAGATAATATCTCTGGACGTAGGGCTCAGCTATAAACTGTTGCACTATATAAATTCCGCGTTTTTCTCCTTACCTAATAAAGTCTCGTCCATTAGCCATGCTATTTCCTATCTGGGGCTAAAGGAAGTAAAACGCTGGATAAACATATTGACGCTGGCGTCCTTATCCGACAAACCGGAGGCGGTCATGCAAAATGCATTGATCCGCGGCAAGATGTGTGAAGAACTGGCCGACCTGAGCGGTAATAAATCAGATAATTTTTTTCTGATCGGCATATTATCCAGTCTGGATAGCTTGCTCGATATGTCGCTGGATGAAGCGCTCAACCAGTTGCCTTTGGCGGATGATATAATTTCCTCTATTCTGTACAAAAAGGGTTTGGGCGGAGAAGCGCTTAAATGCGTTATTAGTTATGAACATTGGGATATTTCATCAATATCATTTAAGGGTATCGATCAATCCGTCATTGGCGATACTTATATCCACAGTATCAACTGGGCGAAAGACGTTATGGGCAATATAAAATAGCTATGTCGCTAAATACGATTACCAACCAAACTATAGCACTTGCCGGCATTGCCCAAGCAGCGGCGCTGGTGCAACAACTAGCAACAACAGGTAGCGCCGACTCGTCCGCCCTTGAAGCCAGCATTGCCAGTCTTTTTATTAGTGACGAGCATGGCGTAGAAAATGTCTACGGCGGATTATCAGGTCTTAAATTAGGTATTGAGCAGCTTAACGATCAAATGAGCGGCCTTAAAATAGCCAATCCTGAACAAGCGCGTTATGCCGCTTCACTGGTTTTTTTGGAGAATCAACTATCCAAACAACCCGCTATGATTAAAACTATTTTTGCAGGAATTGAACGCGCCCAGACACAATCGGAGCACTTTAATCTGCTGCATGAGAATGTACTGGCAAATCTTGGCAACCTCTACCACACCACTATCAGCACCATGCAACCTAGAATCATGGTCAACGGCGAGCAGGAATATTTATCCAGGCCAGACATTGTCAATAAAGTACGCGCTTGTTTGCTGGCCGGAATACGTGCAGCTATCCTTTGGAAGCATTGCGGCGGCGCTCGCTGGAAGTTCCTGTTTCACCGAAAAAAGATTCAGGCTGAATTACAAATCCTGCTGCAACGCCTTTAGCAGACTGCATGACTGCTCTTATCGAAGCTGATCATCTAACCCGTTATTACGGCTCTCATTGTGCTGTAAACGATGTCAGCTTTACCTTGGACAAAGGCGAAGTACTTGGCTTTTTAGGCTCCAACGGCGCAGGCAAAACCACCACGATGCAAATGCTGTGCGGCAATCTGGCACCCAGCGCCGGGCAAATTAAAATCAACGGTTTCGATCTGCTGGATCAGCCAAAAGCCGCCAAACTAAATTTGGGTTACTTGCCCGATACACCGCCGTTATATAAAGAGCTAACGGTGCAGGAATTCCTGCTTTATTGCGCTCAGCTGCACGGCATCACCAAGAACTCTGTCGCGGATGCAATCAAACGCGCGCAAGAACGTTGCGGCTTAATCGATGTCGCCGACCGGCTGATCGCTAATTTATCGAAAGGTTTCCAACAACGCGTCGGCATTGCTCAAGCTATTTTACATAACCCGGAAGTCATCGTGCTTGATGAACCGACAGTCGGCCTCGACCCGATTCAAATCCGGGAAATCCGTACCTTAATCCGGGAACTGGGACAGGAGCACGGCGTCATCCTATCTACTCATATACTGACCGAAGTCCAGGAGTCCTGCACTCATGTGCAAATCATCGATCAAGGACAGTTGATTCTGAATGAAACCATAGCCGGACTCAACCGGCAAATGGATACCGGCACCCTGCAAGTGACCACCCGGCTGGTGCCTGACTTTAAAAGCCTATCGACCATCCCAGGCATCATTTCTATAGAAAACATGACTGAAAACCGGATCAAAATCCACCACAGCGTAACAGCTAATCCGGCAGAACAAATTGCCGAACAGATCATTGCCGCCGGCTGGGGCCTACAGGAATTGACACCGGTAAAGCGCTCAATGGAAGATATTTTTATCAGCTTGACCAAAGAGCATCGCGAGTTATGAACGCGATTTGTAACTTCTCATTATTAAACAAATCAATATTCACCACGAAGACACGAAGGAATGAAAACTTCGTATCCTTCGTGTCTTCGTGTCTTCGTGGTGAAAAAGCTTTTTGTAAATTACCTATTTATCATGATTTTAACCATTGCCTCCCGTGAATTCAGAACGCTATTCTTATCGCCGATGGCCTGGACGATATTGGCTATCCTGCAATTTA
>CAZJOY010000062.1:0-14579 GCA_964547705.1 uncultured Methylobacter sp.
TTTAGTAATCATGCTGTTAATGTAAGGAGCAGGCATAAATTAATTTAAGCAATTACCATGAAGAACATGAAGACTTAAATCCTTCATGCCCTTCTGTTCTTCATGGTTTAAAAATAAAATTTGCTCAAGTTAGTTCATGCACGTTCCTAAGTCGAAAATAATTGTTGTTGTGGCAGCTTACCACTTAATTAGTTCCTCATAGACTCGCAATATATCGATCATTTTGGAGGCAGGGCTCCAACGCGGTTTTTTAGATGGCTGGTTTATTGACTGAGGCTTTAGCCCGGCAATAGCCAATCGGATAGAGTCAGTACGCTGATCGAGCATTTATCGATATTTATTGTTAATATCTGTTGAGTGGCTGGATTTACAGCGATAATCGTAACTATTAATGACTCAGATAAAGAGCTTGAATGTTTAACAACCCTTTTATCAAACAGCTGTTCGCCAGTTTTCTGGACTTGGCGCCTATTCTTGCGGTTGTTTTGGTATTCCAGGTTTTGATCATTCGGCAACCAATTCCCGATGTCGGCAGTGTCATTGTCGGCACGCTGTTTGTTATCCTCGGTCTAACCCTGTTTGTTCAAGGACTTGAACAAAGCCTGTTCCCGATTGGCGAGTCGATGGCTTATGCGTTTGCCCGCAAAGGCAGTTTATTTTGGCTGTTGACGTTTGCCTTCTGCCTGGGGTTTGGCGCTGCAATCGCCGAACCGGCGCTGATCGCGGTTGCCGATAAAGCCGCTACCATTGCTGGTAACGGTAAGTTGATAGCACAAACCGATGCAGCCAAGGCCGGTTATGCACTGGGGCTACGCATTACCGTTGCATTGTCTATCGGTCTGGCAATTCTGGTCGGTGTATTGAGAATTATCCGGGGCTGGCCAGTGTATTACCCGGTTTGCTTCGCTTATGTTTGTATTGCCATTATGACGCCTTTCGCGCCTGTCGAGATTATCGGCATTGCTTATGATGCTGGGGGTATCGCTACATCCAGCATTACCGTTCCGCTGGTGACTGCACTGGGTGTCGGTTTGGCGACCTCAATCAAAGGCCGCAACCCGATGACCGATGGTTTTGGTCTTGTGGTCTTGGCGTCGTTGATGCCGGCGGTTTTTGTGATGGCTTACGGGATGGCGATATGACCGATTGGTTAACGCATTTTGCACGGGAGCTGTTGGAAATCGGTCGCGATATTTTTCCGGTTGCCGTCATTATGACCGACTGGTTAAGGCATTTTGCGCTGAAACTATTGGAAACTTGTCGCGATATTTTACCGATTGCCGGCACTATTATCGGTTTTCAACTGCTGGTAATCCGCAAACCTTTGCCTCATCCCAGAAAAACTATTATCGGTTTCTTCTATGTCTTGCTGGGTATTGTTTTCTTTCTGGAAGGGCTGGATTTAGCATTGTTTCCGCTGGGAAGTTTGATGGCGTCGCAGTTGACCACTCCTGAATTTTTGGGCATCAATCCTGTTGCGCAGGCGGTTTCCTGGCAATCCTATTGCTGGGTCTATATTTTTGCCGCCAGCATTGGCTTTGCAACCGCGTTGGCCGAGCCCTCCCTGCTTGCTGTCGCCCTTAAAGCCGAACAAATTTCAGGCGGCACGATCCGGGCCTGGGGCTTAAGAATTTCTGTCGCGATCGGCGTGGGTTTCGGCCTTGCTCTCGGTACTTTTCGGATCGTTACCGGTTCGGAACTCTATTTATATATCATTGGCGGCTATATCATCGTCATGATACAAACCCGGTTCGCCCCTAAACTGATTATTGGCCTGGCCTACGACTCGGGCGCGGTAACGACATCGATGGTTACCGTGCCGCTGGTGACCGCATTGGGTTTGGGGCTGGCCTCTACCGTGCCCGGCCGCAACCCATTATTGGATGGCTTCGGCTTGATTGCCTTTGCCTGTCTATTCCCGATCATCGCTGTGTTGGGTTACGCGCAAATTGCGCAATGGCTTAGCAAAAGCAGTCTTTCATCCAAACCTTGAGGACAACCATGCATTTCAAATTAATTATCGTATTTGTCGAAGATGACAAGACTGACTTGGTGCTTGAGACCGCGCGTGAAAACGGCGCCAAAGGCGCAACCGTGGTCAATAATGCGCGCGGCGAAGGCATGAAACAGTCGAAAACCTTTTTCGGATTGACTCTGGAAACTCAGCGCGATGTGTTGTTATTGCTTGTTGAAGAGCATCTTAGCCGCCACATTCTTGAAGCTATCGCCAAGGCAGCACAATTCGATGATAGACCCGGCACCGGCATTGCCATTCAGATTGATGTCGAAGACGCCGTTGGCGTCATGCATCAGGTTGAACTATTAACCCATGAACTTGAGGACAAAATATGATTGCGCCACGCACTATTATTCGTGTCAGAGATGTGATGAAAGCTGATTTCGCCACCATCGACGGCATTGCTACGATAGAAGATGCCTTAAAAAAGATGAAGTCGCTTAAGACCTCGGTGCTGATCGTTAATAAACGGCATGACGATGACGAATACGGAATGATTAATTCCGGTGACATTGCCCGTCATGTATTGGCGAAAGACCGGGCGCCGGACCGGGTCAACGTTTATGAAATCATGAACAAACCGGTTATTTCAGTGCATCCCGATATGGACATCCGCTATTGCTCGCGGTTATTTGCCGACTATAATCTGGTTAGGGCGCCGGTCATTGAGAATAACAAGATTATCGGCGTGGTCAGCCCGAATTCACTGGTGCTGGATGGGATGTACAGGCTTGTCAATAACGTTTAAAAAGGCAGAAGGTTATGTTGGAATTGTTAAGGTTTAACTCGAGAATCTGGTTTTTTCTGGGTTTTCTCGGTTGCGTGTTCTTGTTGTCGATGGGCGCTTATTTTCAATTCGTTCAAGGCTTGGATCCTTGCCCGTTGTGTATTTCCCAGCGTATTGCGATTTTACTGACCGGATTGGTTTTTTTAGGCGCCGCTATCCACAATCCGGGCCAAAAAGGCGTCACGGCTTATGCCATTGCAGGCGCGGTAACGGCTTTGTGCGGCGCGGCGATTTCAACCCGGCATGTCTGGATACAGCATTTGCCTGCCGATAAGGTGCCCGAATGCGGCCCCGGTCTGGACTATGTGCTGCAAAACTTTCCCTTGTTCGAAACGGTCAAGTTAATGCTCAGCGGTACCGGGGATTGCGCCAAGGTAGATTGGACGATGTTGGGTTTCAGCATGCCTGCATGGACATTGCTAGCCTTTTTAATGCTGGCGACTTTAAGTTTGTTGCAAATTTGGAATTATAAAGAGGCAGATCGATAAGAGAGAAACTATGAAGTACGTTTTGGGTGCTCGTTCGGCAACTTACAGAAACTGTCTACGATCACCCCGGCGCAAATTGCGTAAATGAGCGCTTCTAGTACTCATAATTCTTGGGTCATTGTGCCAATACCTGGCTCGATATTCATGCACGTCAACATACTTGCCGTTTATTTGCTCTTTTTTGAGGATTTCTATCGCTCGCTGTGCAACAGGGTCGGGTGTTAATCTGACCAGTCCATGATATTTAATCTCATGAGTTTTGGGATGTTTTTGCACCATAATTGCAATACTTCCCATATGGCCGTTTTTAATAGCGGGTCTAATAAACTCCTCTATGTCTTTCTTATCAGTATTTTCAGGTAAATTTACTAAAATAATGATCATGCAAATGCCGTTTATTTTATGATTAGCGGGTTGATTTTATTAGATATAATTTTTAGCGGGGGTAAGCAGTTCGCGGTTTTTTATATTCTGGCTGTATAGCTTCAGTGGAAATAGTAGTTGGATGATAGTCGTAAAGTATATATCAATATGTCGTTTTGACTGATATGAATGTAAGTAATTGATTACCTGTTGCTGCGACTTTAATATTGCCGTTATGGTAGAGCGGGGAGCATCTCAGAGTAATTACACTTCCTCGTCTTTGGTTAAATTTAATAAAAACAGAGAAACAATATCGGCCAAGCAACCCTCTAATAAAAGTTCAAACCACAGTCAGAATCTATTTGATGCTGACGCAGAATTTTTAACTTATTCAATTCTAAACCTGATAAATGCAAGCATTGATTGACTTTTTTGGCATTAAGGACTTGATACCTCATGGTTATTGCCTGTCGTGGAGCCCGGTATTACTTTGGTTAAATGTGATCTCGGACCTGCTGATTACGTTGGCCTATTATTCCATTCCGTTGATTCTGGTTCATTTTCTCCGGCGACGCAAAGACGTGCCCTATCCATGGATGCTTGCCATGTTTGCCGGATTTATTGTTGCTTGCGGCACTACGCATTTGTTATCGGCAGTTACAGTCTGGATACCGTTATATTGGCTGGACGGCTTGGTTAAGGGCCTTACTGCGGTTCTTTCAATAGCTACCGCTGTGCTGATGTTATGGATTATTCCCAAATTCTTGTTTTTGCCCAGTGCCGCACAACTGCAAGCTGAGATACAGCAAAGAAAAACGGCAGAAGAAGCGTTACGTGTTGCCAACGCCGAGTTGCAGAAAAATAGCGCACGTACTCAATCGCTGTTCGATTCGGCATTGGATGGCATTATCACCATGGATCGTGACGGAAATGTAACAGGCTGGAATGCCCAAGCCGAACATATCTTCGGGTATTCCAGCGAGCAAGTCTTAGGATGTCAAATAACCGAGTTAATCATTCCGCCTGCTTATCGGGAATCACATCGGCAAAGTCTATCGCGATTTATGGAGACTGGCGTCTCGAGCATTATCGGTACGCGTCTGGAAGTTACAGCACTACGTGCCGATGGTTCGGAGTTTCCAATGGAGTTGGCTGTCGATGCTCTTGGAGAAAAGGATGACTATTTTTTTAGTGCTTATATCCGCGATATTTCCACGCGCAAACAGGCGGAAACGGCGAAGCAAGAGGCTTTGGATAAACTACAGAAAATAGCCGCCCAGCTGCCAGGCGTGGTGTTTCAATTTCGCTTGCGTAGTGATGGCAGCTCTTGTCTTCCCTACGCCAGTGACGTGCTGCGCGATATTTATCGGATTAATCCTGAAGATGTGCTCGACGATGCCGCAAAGATTTTCGACGTAGTCCATCCGGACGATTTAGAGCAACACTTGGCTTCCATTCATGCATCGGCGCATGATTTAAGTCCGTGGAGCAATGAATACCGGCTTAGATTTACCGATGGCACGGAACGTTGGTTATTCGGCAATGCCCTGCCTCAGCACGAAGAAGACGGTTCAGTGCTCTGGCATGGTTTCGTGAGCGATATTACCGAACGTAGACTTATTGAACAGGCGGTGCGCGAAAGTGAAAATAAACTTGCCGCCATTCTCGACAATGTTGACGCCTTTATTTATATCAAAGACTGCAACTATCAATATCAGTACGCCAATCAGGCGATGCGACAAGTGCTAGGCAGGCCGCTGGAAGACATCATCGGTAAACTAGACGATGCCTTATTCGATGAAACTACCGCGAAAAAATTACGTGAAAACGATCGCCGTGTGTTTGAACTGGGTGAACGTATAGCGGCTGAGACCGCTTATGTTCAGAAAGATAGCACGGCTACCGGCACCTATCTTACCGTTAAGCAACCGTTACGCCGGGAAGACGGCAGTATTTACGGTTTGTGCGGTGTTTCTACCGATATCAGCGAGCGCAAGCAGATGGAAGAAAGGCTGCGCGACAGCGAGTCCTTTAATATCAGTATACTTAACTCGCTGACCTCACATATTGCCGTGTTGAGTGCACAAGGCATCATTATTGCGGTTAACAACGCATGGCGGAGGTTTGCCCATGAAAATGGTTTACTGGAACCCGATCAGGATATGCTGGGGGTAAACTATTTAAATGTATGCACAAATGCATCCAATCAACCTTATGGCGATGAGGCAAATGCCGCTCAAGTCGGTATTGAAGCCGTGCTGTCGGGCGAACAGGAAACATTTCATTTAGAGTATCCTTGCCACTCGCCGACTCAGCAGCGTTGGTTCTATATGAATGTATCGCCATTGCAAGGATCGCATCGAGGTGTTGTGGTTAGCCATAAAAATATTACCGAGCGTAAAAAAGCGGAAGAAACTGCCCGAGCGGCTTCTCAATACGCTCGCAGTTTGATTGAAGCGAGTCTGGACCCGTTGGTGACGATCAGCGCCGAGGGCAAGATCACCGATGTCAACATTGCCACGGAGCAGGTGACCGGGGTGAGCCGAAACAACCTGGTAGGCAGTGATTTCGCCGACTATTTTACCGATCCCGATAAAGCCCGCGATGGGTACCTGCAAGTGTTCTCGCAGGGCTTTGTGACCGATTACCCGTTGGTTATTCGTCATGCGTCGGGCAGTGTTACCGAAGTGCTTTATAACGCAAGCGTATACCGGGACGAAAACGGCGACGTGCTTGGTGTGTTCGCGGCAGCCAGAGATATTACCGAGCGGCGGGAGCATGAACGTCAGCTGGGATTGTTCCATAGCCTGTTCGAGTTAACATCGGATTGCGTATTCATGATCAGTCCAAAGCAGGATTTCAGATTCGTGTTCGTTAACGACGCTACCTGTCGGCATTACGGCATGGAGCGGGAGCAATTGCTGACATGGCGTATACCCGATTGGGATCCCAGCTTTAAAAATCAGGCCGATCTTGATGCATTATGGGAAGAGATTAAAGCCAGGAAAGGTTTCTTGGCCGAGACTATACATTACGTTGCTTCCGGCCGAAAAGTTCCGGTCGAAGTCTCTGGGAACTACTTGTTTTATAACAATGAAGAATACATTGCCGGTTATTTTCACGACATAACCGAGCGTAAGTTAATGGAAGACGAACTAAAAGCCAGCGAGGCCAAGTTTCGCTCGATCATTGAAGCGTCTCCGGTGCCGATGGCGTTGAATGGTCAGCAGATGAACATTACGTTCCTGAATCCGGCCTTTGTGCAGACTTTTGGCTACGATCTAGATGATATTCCGACTTTGACGGACTGGCGGTTGAAAGCCTACCCGGATCTCAATTATCGGCAATGGGTGCTGGAAACGTGGCAAACGAAACTTGAACAATCCGAGCGCGAGCACCAGCCATTTCAGCCGATAGAGCTCAACGTTCGCAGTAAAGATGGCACACAAAAAACAGTGTTGGCAAGTGCAGCGTTAATTTCCGAGTCGTTCAAAAATGAGCATTTAGTGGTGTTGTACGATATTACCGAACGTAAGCAGGCGGAACGGGTAAAACGTAATAGCGAAGAGCAACTGCGGGCGTTTTATGAATTGGATCTGGTCGGTTTAACGATTACTTCACTTGATAAAGGCTGGATTCGGATTAACGATTGCCTGTGCAAAATGCTCGAATATTCAGAACAAGACTTGCGGCAAATGAATTGGGCAGAGTTGACGCACCCCGATGATCTGGCTGCCGATGTTGAGCAATTTGAAAAACTGCTGACTAATGAAACTGATGGTTACGCCTTGGAAAAGCGTTTTATCAGCCGAACCGGGAAAATTATTCCCGTTAAATTGGTGGTACGTAGTGTGCGTAAAGCCAACGGCGAGCTTGACTATATTACGGCGATGGTCGAAGACATCACCGAATACAAACAAGCCGAGGCCGAGCTTAAACGCTCGAATGCCGAGTTGGAGCAATTCGCCTATGCCGTATCGCACGACATGCGCCAGCCGTTGCGTATGGTGACCAGTTATTTAGCCTTGATTGAAAGCGCATTAACCGGTCAGCTCGATGAAGAAACGCAACAGTTTCTTAATTTTGCTGTCGATGGCGCGAAACGCATGGATGCGATGATTCTATCGTTGCTGGATTACTCCCGGGTCGGGCGTAAAACTGAAGCCAAAACCCTGATCGGCAGTAAAGCCTCTTTAGATGAAGCGCTGGCTTTTCTTGGCCCTGAAATCGGGACTTGCGGCGGTGAAATTAAAGTGACCGGCGAATGGCCCGAATTGTTTGCCAGCCGTGATGAACTCACGCGCCTGCTGCAAAACCTGATTGGCAACGCGCTTAAATATCACGAAGAAAATCAAGTGCCGCAGGTTCATATTCACGGCACGACCAAAGCCGATTCGTTTCGGGTAGAAGTGCGCGATCAGGGTATCGGTATCGAGCCGAGTCAAATAGGTCGGCTTTTTAAAGTGTTTTCTCGGTTGCAGGCGCGCAGCCGTTTTGACGGTACCGGCGTTGGATTGGCTTTGTGTCGTAAAATTGTCGAACATCATGCTGGCATTATCGGCGTGGAATCGGCGGGCGAAGGGCATGGTTGCATATTTTGGTTTGAACTACCCATTGTGGATACTGTAAATGCAGAATAAGTTCGTGCGAGTGTTCTGCTACATGAGCCTATTTTTAAATCAGGTGTTGAGCTTACTTAAAACTTGGAAGGTACCTCTATGATTTTTTTCGTTTGGAGACGGCGTGCCCCGTTCGCACAACAAAAGCCCCTCACTTGGAAAGCCTTTATGGCTGTGATGGTCATCGTAGCGCTCTCAGGTTGCCAAAAGTCGTCGCCCGATAACAAAGAGCAACAGAGCGCGGAGCCGCTACAAAAAATCACTGTCGCTTATACCTATCAACCGCAGAGCACCTTGGTGCACATTGCGGTGGCTAAAGGCTACTTCGCCGAGGAGGGGCTCGAAGTCCAGCCGCTGATGCACACTTTTGGCAAGGCGGCGTTGCAGTCAGTCATTGAAAACAAGGCTGATTTTGCGACAGTCGCGGAAACTCCAGTCATGTTCAATGTGCTCAAGGGCGAAAAGATTTTCGTAATCGCCAATATAGAGGCAAGTTCCACGAATAATGCAATTGTTGCAAGAAAGGATGTCGGCATTACCTCGCCCGGCGATTTAAAAGGAAAGCGTATAGGTTTTACCCCCGGCACTACGTCGGATTTTTTCCTGGATTCACTGTTAACGGCCAATGGTTTGACTCGGCAGGAAATCGAGCCGGTTTCCCTGAAACCGGAGGAAATGCAGGATGCCATCATGGCAAAAAAAGTCGACGCAGTTTCCACCTGGAACTATCCATTGACTCAGATTAGCCGATTGCTTGGGGCTGACGGAACGGTCTTTTACGACAAGGAAATCTATACCGAAACCTTTAATATCGCCTCGCAGCAAGATTTTGTCCAAAACAATCCCGATGCGGTAAAACGCTTCCTCCACGCTTTGATCAAGGCGGAGGATTTTGTCGCGAAAAATCCGGACGAAGCCCAAGCCATTATGTCTGCGGCAACGAAGATAGACAAAAGCCTCATCCACGATGTCTGGAACGCTTTTAACTATCAGGTTGTACTTGACCAAACACTCCTGATCACGTTGGAGGATGAAACAAGATGGGCAATGAAAAACAAGCTGACCGAGCAAACGGTCATGCCCGATTATTTGAGCGTCATACATATTGATAGCCTCAAGGCGATCAAGCCCGAAGCGATCAGGATGAGCCGGTAAACGACCTATGCGTATTACTACCCGGCTAAGGGTTATTTCAGCAGTTGCGATAGCTGCTTTTGTGGTTTTGGCGCCGGTACTTGTCTGGTCATTGATCGAATTTAAAAATGCAAAGAGCAACTATGTTCTTTCCGACACGATTCAAGATAATGCTTCCGAACGTACTTCATTCAGGGATCAGTATTTTCTGTATCGTGAAGATCGTGCCCGGATGTTGTGGGACAAAAATAAAGCAACAGCGGACAGTTTGCTGAGTCAAGCCAATGCTCAATTCCATGGTGAAGACAACCGGCAAGCGCTGGAACGGCTACGCAGGAATATTGAAGACAGTACAATTATCTTCCACCGTATCGTCGGCAACACCGAAGCGTTAAGAGCAGCCGGCAATAATCGCTACGTCTATGAAGAACTCGATAAAAGGCTTGCCAGCCAATTACTGTTGAAAGCCGCTACCATCCACGATATTGCGTCTGCTTTACAGAGTGAAAGTACACAGCGAGTTGAGCAAGCCTATCGATACCTGAGCATTATTGTCGGTTTGTTTGCATTCACTCTCGCTCTTGCCATCATTCTGGTTTCGGTACAGCTGGACCGATTAATTCGCAAACGTTTGGAGCTGCTGCACGATGGCGCAAGAATTGTTGCCGGCGGCGACCTGGATTACAGAATCCAGTGTGGCGGAGCTGATGAGTTTACCGAACTTGCCCAATCTATTAATGCAATGACGGAAAGCCTTCAAATTTCCACCAAGCAGCTCGAGGCGGAAATCAACGCACATAAGTCGGTGGAGATTGCTTTGCGCGATAGTGAGGAGCGTCTTCAGATGGTGCTGACCGGAGCCGAAATGGCGACTTGGGACTGGCGCATTCCAAGCGGCGATCTGATTTTCAATGCGCGGTGGGCTGAAATGCAAGGCTATACGTTGGAAGAATTGCCACCGCGTGTTGAAAGTTGGGAAACGCGCGTTTTTCCGGATGACCTGCCTCAGGTGAGGGAGCAGCTCGACCGTCATTTTAAAAGAGAAACTCCGATCTACGAGTCCGAGCACCGTGTGCGCCACAAAGACGGCCATTGGGTTTGGGTGCTAGGCCGGGGCAAGGTTATTGAATGGGACGATATGGGTAATCCTATCCATGCCGTAGGTACCGCGCTCGACATCACCGAGCGGAAGCAAATTGAGTATAAGCTGGCACGTGCTCATGCCGAATTGCAGCAGTTTACCCATATTGCCGCACATCATTTGCAAGAGCCGGCGCGACGCCTGGTGAGTTTCGTGCAACGTTTGCGAACACAGTTGCCGGCGGAGCTGCTAAACGAGGACGCAACAGCATCGTTGCATTTTATTGAACAAGGCGCCACACGACAAAGTACCCTGGTGCGCGATATTCAATTATATCTCGCTGCCGACCAACCGCGGAGTGTGGTGGAGAACATCGCCGTCTCGCCGGTTATTGCCAACTTGCTGGAGTATAAGGCATCGCTAATGCATGAAACGGGGGCGCAGGTGGATTACAATGATATTTGTTCCGCTTATATAGACCGTCCCCGCCTGAAAGATATTTTCAGTATTTTACTGGACAATGCCTTACGTTATCGTCATTCTAAGCTTACACCGCAGATACGGATTGCTGGCGAATTAATAGCGGGGCGGGCGGTTTATCGTGTCATCGATAACGGTATTGGTATACCTGAAGAATATCGGGAGCGGGTTTTCGGGGTATTTGAGCGTTTAAAGGTGCATGACGATCAGAATTCCACAGGCATCGGCTTGGCAATTGTTCGACGCATAGTTGAAAGTTGCGGTGGCTCTGTATCGTTGCAGGAAACACCCGGCGGCGGTACTACCGTCGTGTTTGATCTGCCTGGATAAAAGTTGCCGTTTTTTGGCAGCTGAACATTGAATTTGAGATTTTAAATAATGGACAAACCCTGTAATTCCCATTTTGTTGAAATTTTATTGTTGGAAGATGAACCCTCGGATGCTTATTTGGTGAAAATGGCGTTAAAGGAAGGTAGGGTGCTGGCGCATTTGCATCATGTAGTTGACGGGCGCGAAGGGCTGGATTTCTTAAATAAAACCGAAAAATACGCCGATGTACCTCGGCCTGATTTGATTTTTCTCGACCTTAACATGCCGCGCATGAACGGCTGCGAATTTTTAACGGTCATCAAGGCGGATGAGCGCTTTAAAGGCATTCCTGTCGTGGTATTGACAACGTCCGATGTAGAAAAAGACGTAGTCTGCTCTTATCAGCTCGGCGCGACCAGTTACATTACTAAGCCTGTGGATATGCCGCAGTTCGTTAAGGCTATTCAACAGATAGGAGAGTACTGGTTTAGCTTGGTACGGTTGCCGCAAGGGTTCTCGCAATGAACCAAAGCCAAACGATTCGGGTGTTGCTGGTAGAAGATGAAGCCGGTGATGCCCATTTAGTAAAAATGAAATTGAGACAAGCTCAGAGCGGGCATTTTGATGTCACTTGGGCTCAATCGCTCAATGAAGCACAACGGTGTTTGGAGGCTTCGTCTTTTAATGTGATGCTGCTGGACTTGTCATTACCGGATTCGGAAGGATTGGCAACTATTCACAGCGCGCGAGCCATGGCGATGCATATCCCTATTGTAGTGCTCAGCGGACGCGGCGATACCGATTTTACATTAACCGCATTGGAAGCGGGGGCTGTAGATTATATGGTCAAAGGGGATTTTGGCTATGACGGCTTGGCGCGGGTAATTCGTTATGCGCTGTTACGAACCGAAATGGAAGCGCATAATAACTTGTTGATAGCTGCATTGGAAGCGGCGGCGAATGGCATTATTATTACCGATAAAAATGCAACTGTTATATGGACTAATTCCGCTTTTGGCCGATTAACCGGCTACAGTCAAGAAGAAGCTGTGGGCAATAAACCGAATGATTTACTCAAATCAGGTTTACAGGATGGAGCCTTTTACCAGGATATGTGGACGGATCTTTTAGTCGGCCAACATTGGCGCGGCGAACTGGTTAATAAACGCAAAAATGGAAGCCTGTATCACGAGGAACTTAGCATTGCGCCGGTAAAGAACAGCGCAGGTGAGATTACTCATTTTATCGGTATTAAAGAAGATATTACCGCGCGAAAAGAGATGGAAGCTCAATTGCAAAAACTTGCCAGCACCGACCCGTTAACCGGATTAGCGAACCGCCGTGTATTTTTGGAACTCCTTGAGCAGGAAAGAGCAAAAGTGGCGCGTTTGCCTCATTATTCCGCAGTGCTGTTAATGATGGATTTAGACTTTTTTAAACGGATCAATGATAGTTACGGTCATGCGACCGGTGACGCAGTGTTGAAGGCATTTGCCGACATCGTGAGTAATAATTCACGGACCATCGATGTGCCGGCGCGATTGGGTGGAGAGGAGTTCGCGATTTTGCTGTCGGGGGCCGACAGAAACGATGCAACGGTAATGGCGGAACGTTTGCGTGAACAAGTAGCAGCGGCTGTTGTCGATCATGAAGCTGGGCCGGTAAGTATTACCGTCAGTATCGGCGCCACGGTATTATTGGCTGAGGATAATAATGGCGAGGCAGTGCTGCATCGCGCAGATGTGGCTTTGTATGACGCCAAAGATAAAGGACGTAATCAAACTTGCTGGTTTGATTTTTAGCAGGTAGGTGAAGCATTGTTTGCTCACCGAGTCTAATAGGGAAGGACGGTTATCTTCCTGCAAGAAATATATTGGAATAAATAATATGAGAAATATTGTATTGGCGCTGTTGCTGGCAGGCAGCTTTTCATTGTCGCACGCTGCTGAAAAATCAAGTGCTTTGCATCAGGCAATCGCTGGAAATCAGCGTTCGGTGGAACATAAGAACCGCGATAAATACCGGCATCCGCAACAAACATTGGCGTTTTTTGACGTAAAGGACAACATGACAGTTGTTGAAGTTTGGCCGGGCGAGGGCTGGTATACGGAAATCCTTGCGCCTTATCTAAAAAATCGCGGCAAACTTTATGCGGCCCATTTCTCAGCAGGGGCCGATGAACCCTATTTTAGAAAGAACCTGCATGAATTTGTCGAAAAAACAAAAAGTCAGCCGAAAGTTTATGGCAAAGTTGAGCTAACGGTGCTACAGCCGCCAAAACTCCTGCAAATAGCCCCGGACGGCTCGGCAGACCGGGTTTTAACGTTTCGCAACGTGCACAATTGGATGAAAAGCGACCAGGCCGCGGCGGTATTCAATGCCATGTATAAGGCATTAAAGCCCGGTGGAATTTTAGGCGTCGTGGAGCATAGAAACTCAGCGTTAAAGCCGCAGGACACTAAGGCTGAATCCGGCTATGTCAGTGAGGATTATGTGATAGCGCTGGCAAGAAATGCGGGCTTTGAGTTTCTGGGTAAATCTGAAATTAACGCCAACAGTAAAGATACCAAGGATTACCCGGAAGGCGTCTGGACTTTGCCGCCGGCTTTAAAACTCAAGGATAAAGACAGAGCGAAATATCTGGCTATCGGAGAAAGCGACCGGATGACGATTAAATTCATCAAGCCTCGGTAAGTATAAATCATTGGTCAGGACTATCTGAATTTGAGTATGGCCCAGCTAGACGCCAGCGCAGTAATCCACAATTTAGCTGCATTAATTAAAATCAGGATATGAGCGACAAAACAGCGGATATTTATAGTGTATAAAATATTAAGTTGTTGAAAGTTAATAAAAATAGAGTCGTGGGTAAAAACTGTTCAAATTAAGAAAACTTTAATAAAAACCGCTATTAAGACATGTTAAAAACTGCTTCTCCACAGAGTTATCCACAGATTCTGTGGGTAACTCAAATATCCTAAACCGTATAGTAACTTAGCCTTCAAACATAAAAAATAATTCAAGCATTATGGCTAAGTTGCAAAGCGGGAATGAACCGGTCTTGAGAGTTGCTGTTGCAGTTCCTGTTTACCGGTTATTTGATTATCTTGTTCCGGAGCAGTTTGAGCTAGGCAATATCAAGCCCGGCGTTCGATTGGAAGTACCTTTTGGAAAAGCTAAAAAAATCGCAAACCTGATCGAATGCGTTAAACTTAGCGATGACGAACTCGATAAAGTAAAACGAGTCGAACTGAGTTTGGACGAAGAGCCGCTGTTATCAACAAAAGATCTGGCGCTGCTG
>CAZJOY010000062.1:14589-17689 GCA_964547705.1 uncultured Methylobacter sp.
TTATTACCATCATCCATTAGGCGAAGTTTTCAGCGCGGCTTTTCCGGCGATGTTGCGTCAAGGAAAATCAGCAGTCATGCAAGCAGAAAAACGCTATGCTTTGACTGACTCAGGCAAAACTATCGATAGCGAGCTGTTGAAGCGAGCGCCAAAACAAAAAAGCGTATTAGAAAAATTTCAGGCGCATCAAAACAGTTTATCCGAAACCGAACTTTCCGCATGGAATGACAATTGGAAGTCTTCGGTAAAACAATTACTGGACAAGCAATTGCTACAGCTTGCGGCATCGGAATCCAGGACAAATTTTATCCTAAGCACAGTTGAAGGGAGCAGCGATCCGATAACCAGAAATAATGCCCTGCAATGTAACGCACAGCAGCAGTCGGCGATCACTGCGGTATGCGATAGCCTGGAGCAGTTTGGCGTTTTTTTGCTTGAGGGAGTGACCGGCAGCGGTAAAACCGAAGTCTATATGCAGGTTATTCATTCTGTGTTGGAGCGAGGGCAGCAGGTTTTAGTGCTGTTGCCGGAAATTACGTTGACTCCCCAGCTTGAGGAGCGGTTCACGCAACGATTTACGGTTAGCATTGCTGTCTCTCATTCCAAATTGACCGATCGGCAGCGGGCTTGTGCTTGGCTTAAAATGCAGAAAGGGGAATGTGCGATCCTATTGGGCACTCGTTCCGCGCTGTTTACTCCGTTAAAAAATCCCGGCCTGATTATTCTCGATGAAGAGCATGATGCCTCGTTCAAACAGCAGGAAGGTTTCCGATTTTCCGCTCGCGATGTCGCCGTGGTGCGCGCCAAGCTGTTAAATATTCCAGTATTATTGGGCTCGGCAACACCTGCGTTGGAAAGCCTGCATAACGTCGATAACAAACGTTACCGTTTACTGCATCTGCCGGAAAGGGCAGGTAATGCAACGGCACCGGTTTTGCAGTTGTTGGACATCAGGAACAAAAGGATGCAGGAGGGGCTGTCGGAAGCGCTGATTGGCGAGATACATCTTACCTTGGCAAAAAATGAACAGGTACTGTTGTTCTTAAACCGTCGCGGCTTTGCGCCGACCCTGATATGTCATGGTTGCGGCTGGGTTGCCCGCTGCCGGCGTTGCGATGCCAATATGGTGATTCATTACGATGAAGGGATGTTGCGGTGTCATCATTGCGGACAGGAGCAACGGCTGGTCAGACAATGTCCCGCCTGCAAAACAGGGGAGCTGACGCCGCTGGGCATGGGCACCGAAAGGGTGGGAAAAGTGCTGGCGAAGTTGTTTTCGGATAAAGTGATCGTGCGCCTGGACCGTGATTCCACCCAGCGTAAAGGCTCTCTGGAAAACTATTTGCAGCAAATTAATCAAGGCTCGGTGGATATTATTTTAGGGACGCAAATGCTGGCAAAAGGCCATCATTTCCCTAATGTAACGCTGGTGGCAATACTGGATGTAGATAGTGGCCTGTTCAGCATTGATTTTCACGCTCCCGAAAAACTGGCGCAAATGATCGTGCAAGTCTCAGGCCGTGCCGGGCGCGCGGAAAAGCCCGGAAGAGTCATCATGCAAACCCGGCAGCCGGAGCATCCTTTATTAATGACCTTGATCAGGCAGGGTTACGGCAGCTTTGCCAAAACCGCGCTGGCTGAGCGCAAAGAGGCGGCATTGCCGCCGTTCAGTTATCAAGCGCTGTTAAGAGTGCAGGCTACAGATGTTGAGATGCCGAAACTGTTTTTACATGCAGTTGTTGAGTTGGCGCAACAGCACAACAAAGGATGCATCCAAATTTTGGGCCCTGTGGCCGCGCCGATGGCTAGACGCGCAGGGCTTTATCGGTATCAATTGTTGTTTCAGAGCGGCAAGCGGCCTGAACTTCATACCTTGCTCGACGTGTTGATGCCGCTTATCGAAAAGCTCAAGCAGGCGAAAAAAGTGCGTTGGTCGCTGGATGTTGATCCGGTGGATTTGTATTGAGGTTTGTTTGTCCACGAAAAGCACGAAAGACACGAAAAATAAGAATGGGGAATTGGAGGCTGCGTAAGGCAGCGACTCGTAAAGAGTGCATTCTGTAATAACTGAGAGGGTATCAGTTAGTTGAGCACTCCAAAATTCAGTTTGCTCTGAGTCCTTTGACTGCGTTTAAAACGCTTGGTCAAAGGGTGAGTGGGATTTGGAATGCTTGCCAAATAGGCGGTGTGAGATTTTTAGGATAAAACTTTTTCGTGCTTTTCGTGTCTTTCGTGGACAGCGTGTAACACAGTCTATTTTTCCAAACCGATAAAATCCCAAACCTTGTGTGAAAAGGTCGAGTCTTTATGCTCAGGTACCGGCGGACCGTTCGGATAGTTTAGCTCATAGACTCGGGTGGTATCTTTGGCAAGATCCGGTAAATCAAGTTTCGTGTAGGCTTCCTGCATGATTTGCAATGCAAAAGGAACCGCGGGAGTGCGCTGATATTTATCAACCACGGTAGATGCCCGGTTAATGGCAGCAGCATAAGCTTTTCGTTTCATATAAAAACGGGCGACATGGACTTCATACATCGCTAAATTGTTTTTAAGCGCAATCATGCGCAGTTGAGCATCAGGTACATATTTGCTGGCAGGAAACCTGCGAATTAGTTCGGCGAAATTGTCATAGGCATCACGCGCATTTCCCGGGTCGCGTTGCGACGTATCGGTAGGCAGGAAGCGGTCGATAAAGCCTATGCCGCGATTGTAATTAACAAGGCCTTTTAAATAATAAGCATAATCGACGCTGGAACTGCGTGGGTTGGTTTTGATAAAACGGTCCACCGCAGCGATTGCGGCTTCGGGATCGCCGTTCTTGTAATAAGCGTAAGCAACATCCAGCTGGTTTTGAGCCGATTCATCGCCAAAAGGATAACGGGACTCAAGTGCTTCGTAGAGTTTGATTGCCCTGTCATAATTGCCGCTATCCAATGCGGTTTTGGCTTCGTTTCGAAATTTTTCAGCATTCCAGTCGGCATATTCGTCTGTGGTATCGGAATCACCGGAAGTCAGGCTTTGAAGTGTCTCACCGCCTTGAAGAGACAGGCCTAAAAAACAGATACGTTAAAATTTAATTAAAATTAATCCGCAACACCCC
>CAZJOY010000063.1:0-17673 GCA_964547705.1 uncultured Methylobacter sp.
CCGTTCCGTGGCAAGATTACAATCTAAAAGCGGCGTGAATAGCCAAGCGTATAACCATCGATATACCTCCGTGCGACGGCGAATCAAGAAATGATCTTAAAGCAATTATTTGGAAGCAAAAAACTATGACAATTAAAGAAATAATCGCCGCCATCATCGCCAAAGAAGGCGGCTACGTAAATCACAAAGCTGACAAAGGCGGGCCGACAAAGCACGGCATCACAGCCAATGCCTACGCCGAGTATTTCCGAAAGCAAGCGAAAGATATAACCATCGCTGAAATCAAATCAGTGCCCCCGGCGCTGGCCGAAAAAATATATTACACACTGTACTTTGTCCGGCCAAACATCATCAACCTGCCGTCGTTAATACAACCCATCGTGCTTGATATGGCAGTCAATCACGGCCGGCGTGGTGCTGTAAAAATATTGCAAACTGCTTTGGTCAGCAGCGGTTACAGCCACGCTAAACCGGATGGCCTGATCGGCAAAGAAACGATCAAAGCAGCATCGCTGGCCGTTGAATGGCTTGGCAGCTATTTTATAAATATCATCGTCGATTGCCGCCTGAATTACTACCGCGACATTATCAAAAAAGACCCAACCCAGGAAGTCTTTAAAGACGGCTGGTTTGCCCGCGCCGAATCATTTAGACAACAAGGAGCCAGGGCATGACTAAAAAAAATTACGAATCGATAGACAAAGAAACAGAAGTCACTCTTGAAGACATCGCGGCTTTATCCGGAACATCGAGACAGAAAGTCGGCCTGGTCGCGACAAATGCAAAATACGGCTTTCCAGCCCTGCTTAGGTTAGGCCCAAAAAGAAAAGTTCTCTTCAGCCGCGCGGCCGTTGTCGCTTGGCTTGAAAATAACAACATCAAGGCGATGAAGCTTAATAAAGACGACAGGACGCCGGTTAAAAGCTCAAAAAAAGCAGATAAAGCCAAAGCCGCCGCCCACTTTGCAGCGCTACCGACCCTACAAGTCGGCATAAAGCCAAAAAAATTTGCAGGCGGCGGAAGATCATATCGAGTGACAACCGAAGAACACCACGAATACGAACCGCTCAGCCATAAACTAATGCCGCCCAGCCACAGTGCCGAGCATCGATATGTTGGCCGAAGTTTTGAATAAAGGGCGCCTGCAATGAACACAGAACCCGTAGCACCCCAAATGAAAAAACTTTTCCACTGCCTATCATGTGGCCGCGATAAACCAGTAGACCAGATCGGCAAGATTGTTCCAGGTAGCCATTCAAAGCGCTGTATCACTTGTTGCAACAATGCCGATGCTGTACGGGCAAAGCTAAAAGGAGCCTAGACAATGTCTATTGAAGTTCTTGATTTAGCCGAGGCGGCAGACTTTTTGAAAATGAACGCCGAAGTCCTACGCAGAAAAGCCAAAGACGGCCTTGTTCCAGGTCGCAAACCGGGCAAATGTTGGATATTTATCAAAGCGCATCTTGCCGACTGGGTCAGCGGCCGTTATCCTGACGCCGGGCGAGAACTGCGAGTGATTGACGGCGGCAAACAACCACAGGAGGACATTAAACCATGTCAATCTATCAACGCGGTAAAAACAAAACGTGGTGGATCCAATACACCGCACCAGACGGCAGCAGAGTACAACAGTCTGCTGGGACTCTAATAAAACAGGAGGCGCAAGAGCTACACGACCGGCTAAAAGCCGAAGCATGGCGGGTGAGTCGATTAGGAGCGAAGCCCCGCTATACTTGGCAAGAAGCGGTTATCAGATGGTTAACTGAACAAAGCCACAAAAAAAGCATCGAGACCGATAAAATCAGGCTTCGCTGGTTGCATCAGCATTTGCATGATACCAAGCTCGATGAAATAACCAAAGCCAAAGTTGATGCCATAAAAGCCGCTAAAAAGGCCGAAGGCGCAAGCAATGGTACAGTCAATCGCACCCTTGCTTTGCTGCGCTCTATCCTGAATCGGGCTCAGCAAGAATGGGAATGGTTAGATACAACGCCAAGTGTACGATTATTTCCTGAGCAATCAAGACGTATTAGGTGGTTATCGCATGAAGAGGCGGCGAGATTAATAGGAGAATTGCCGGAACACTTGAAAGCGATGGCACGGTTTTCACTGCTAACCGGATTGCGCGAAAGCAACATGACAGAATTTAAATGGAATCAAATCGACATGCAGCGCCATCGTGCTTGGGTTTATGAGGACGAGACAAAGGGGAAAAAAGCGATTGCAATACCGCTTAACGATGAAGCTATTGCCATTATTCGGCAACAAATCGGCAAGCACGATACCCATGTATTTACATACAAAGGCCAGCCGGTGACGAGGGCAAATAATCACGCATGGCGAAAGGCATTAGTCAGGGCTGGGATTAAGGATTTCCGCTGGCATGATTTACGCCATACATGGGCAACCTGGCATGTGCAAAATGACACACCCTTGCATGTTCTAAAAGAACTGGGTGGCTGGGCAAGCTTAGAAATGGTGCTCCAGTACGCGCATTTCTCCTGCAAACATTTAGAAGGGTATGCAGGTAACTCAAAAATGAACGTGACAAATTTACTACACGCAATAAAAAAGGCTTAGTGAAAACCGTCTAAGCCTTTGATTTAATTGGTGGGACGTCAGGGATTCGAACCCTGGACCCATGGATTAAGAGTCCACTGCTCTACCAACTGAGCTAACATCCCAATATTGTTTGGTAATTTTAAAGGATTTTTTAGGTAAATCCAAGAATAAAATGCCTGAACTTTACCCGCAAAGCTTATTTGATAGGAGTGGTTACTTTATCTTAGTCAATGCGGTAGATAACTCCTGACTGAATTCACTAAGGATTTTGCTAAGAGCTCTAACAGTAGACGGGTAGGATGAGTCATCCAGTTGATGTTCAATCCTGGTGTGGCCGTTATCAAGCAAAGTGTGGCTTTTTTCGTCCATTATTGACCAGTTGGCTTCGAGATTTACGGTTTGCTCCGGGCGAGTGTCGAATCTGATGATGTCTATGATGACTCGGTAATCAACGGCTCCGTATGCGCTCCAAGGATAAGTCCGGATCAGGTCATTGGTTTGCAAGGATGCCAGATTGTGAGTTAGAACTTGTGCGACATTGTCTTTTAAAGGCGATGCCCATTGATGAAATTCGGCGATTGTTACACTGTTATCCGGTAATCGGGTGACGATTTGTTTCCGCTCAAGTAACGTCGGTATGGATATTGGTCCGATACCGATCTGGCGTTTTTTTTCTGTTGGCATTGAGGATAAAGGCGCCTCGCTCAGTGGTTCCAACACATAAAAATGGGTGGGCGGCGTTGAACCGCACGCGGAGAGCAGGGTGCAAGCCGACACTAATATTAACCGTTTTGAGAATTGATTTGCCATAGTTACTGCTCTTTCTTGCCGCGAATTAATGAATTGGGATTTTGTTCCAAATAGTCGGTCAGTTGTTTGACTGAACTTGCCGCCTGGGTAAGTTCTTGAAGCAATTGTTCAAGTTCGTAGTGAGTGGTGGAACCCGGCTCCATGCTGCTTAATACCTGGCGTGCAGAGGCCATGGTCTTGTCGGTAGTAGCAAGCGTCCCTTGAGCGCTAGCCAGCATATCGGTTGCAGCCTTTGACGTACCTTGTAACGAGCGCAGGGTTTTATTGGCCTCAACAGTCAGGTCCTCCAGCGGCAGTTTGGCAACTTTATCCATGATGATGTGCGCGGAATGGGTAAATTGATCCAGTGAGCTGGCGGTGGTGGGGAACTCGGGATAAACGCTTTGATTGTCGCTTAACACAATCTTGCTTTTCGGATGAAAATCAAGATCGACCAACAGTTGCCCTGTCAGCAGGCTGCCGGTTTGTAATTGCGCGCGCAGGCCTTTGTTAATCAGCTGCGTCATAATATCTTTATCGCTAATGTTGTTGTCGTTATTGATTTCTCTAATGCGATCCGTCTCCAGTTCCACGGTGACCGGAATGTGAATTTCAGCGGTCTTCTTGTCCAGTTCCAGATTGACGTCGGTCACCCTGCCGATGGGAATGCCCCGTAATTGTACCGGCGCGCCTACAGTCAACCCGCGTACCGAGCCGTTAAAATACATCACGTATTTTAAGGTGTTTTGGTAAACAATCTGGGTCGATTGCTCATAGGTATCGTAAAGCGGAAAAATGGTATTTTCAGGCTGGATATTTTCAATGGTGTCTTCCGCAGAGGCGCGAAAGGCAATGCCGCCGCTTAACAGCGAAATCAGCGGCCCGGTCCTGACTTTAAATCCGTCGGCGCCGGCGGATAAATCGACGCCGCTGTCTATCCAAAAGCGGGTGTTTTTCCTGATGAATTGATCGTAGGGTTTGTTGATGAAGACGGTCAAGCGTATCGCGTTGGCTTCATCGGATAACTTGTGACTGAGAACTTCGCCGACGGTTATACCGTGGAAATTGATCGGCGTTCCCGGTCTCATGGAGCCCAGATTATTGGTTTCCAGGATGAAGTGGGTGCCTTCGACATCATTCTTTAGCAAGGGCGGAGTATTAAGTCCGACAAAGTGATGTTCCTTGGCGCCATCATTGCCCGGCTTGATGGCTATATAAGGTCCGGAGAGCAGTGTGCCGAGTCCTGAAATACCGCCCAGACCCACTTGAGGTCGCACCACCCAGAAACTGGTATTTTTGTTCAAATAACCGGCCGCGGAGCTGTTCATTTGCGCAGTAATCAGGATGGCTTTTAGATCGTCACTGATGGATATGGCGGTGACTTTGCCTATTTCCACATTTAAATACTTAATCTTGGTTTTATCCACTTCCAGACCTTCCGCGGTCGGAAAGCTGATTGTAATGACAGGGCCTTTTTCACTATAGGATTTGGCGATTAGCCAGCCGCTGACCAGTAGCGCGATTAAAGGCAGAAACCATACTAACGGTAATTCGGTTTTTTTATTGATGGTCACTTCCGACACATCGGGATCGATAAAATTGCTCATTTTAATATTGATTATCCCATATTAAACGTGGATCGAAATTTTTGGCGGCAAGCATAGTGAGCACAACAACAGCAGCAAAAGCCGTTGCCGCAGGCCCTGCTATAACCTGGGCCACGCCGCCCATGTCAACCAAAGACACAAGAATTGAGATCATAAAAATATCCAGCATCGACCAGCGGCCTACAAAAGCGATAATCCGGTACATGATCGTCCATTTCTTGGCATGGGTTTGCCAACGGTAATGAACGTTGAGTAATAATAGCCCGAGTCCCAGTAGTTTTAACAACGGCACCAGAATGCTGGCGACCAGAACCAGCAAGGCTATCGGCATCATGTTGCTGTGAATTAATGCAATAATGCCGCCGATGATAGTGTGCGGCTCGCCGACACCCAAGCGGGTAACAGTCATGATCGGAAAAATATTGGCAGGGATATACAAGCAGAAAGCACTTAACAACAATGCGGCGGTGCGCTGAAAACTATTAGGCAGCCTTGTATGCAACCTGTTGCCGCATAACCGGCAGTGGCTGTATTTGTCAGTTTGTTTGGATAAACAACCGCACTCATGACAACGAATAAAGCCTTGATTCAGGGCGGATTTTTTGGATTTCATTTATAACTACTCAATTCGACAATATATCACGAATGACGCTGAATTAGATGGCGTTTTGAAAATATCCGGATAGCCGAAGCCAAATTTGCATGGTTTGTGGAAAAGCCTGAATAATATTTTAGGGCGCTTTCATATAAATATTCAACTTAGATAGTGCCGTTATAAGATTGAGCTCCATAATCCATTAACGCGGGAAATCATTTGTATCGTAGCGCGGCAAACGCAGCGGATCGTTAACGCTTAGGTCGGCCATCGCGACATCCGTGGTCAATCCTACTACGCATTCCTTGGCTCGTAATAAATCCAGCAAGTTTGCGTTCCATGCCCCGTAGGGATAACACATTACCCAGAATTCGTCCACGGGAGAGCCGATTCTGCGGAGGAATTCGAGACTTTTATCGATCTCGTTCACCTGCGTTTCATGGGAAACATTGTTTAACCAATAATGGGATGCGCCGTGAGATCCGAAATACATGCCGCACGATTGCATTAACTTGGCTTGCTTCTCGTCCATATAGAGCTCGCCCGCAAAAGTGGCTTCGTCTATCCCAACGAAATGCGCAAACAGTTGCTGAGCTATACGGTTTCGCAAGGCCTCAGGCAAGCCCGTTTGCAACATGCGTTTGATATAAATCATTTCGGCGTTATCGAAGCGATTAGGAGTTGCCCATTTGCTTCGGTACTCCTCCACCGTATCCAACCCCCATTCGGCCTGTGCATCGCGCACTGCCGCGTCCAATTGCGCCGATATCCGTTCCGGATTGTCGATGTTTTGGGCAAGGATATAATGTATGCGATTGACGTCCAGCAACTTTCCTTCGCATAACGGTTCAACCGGCGGAAAAAACGAGCCTTGTAGCCCGCGTTCGAACAATTCGGGAAATACGAATGAATAGTGGTCGACGTAGCCGTCGTCAAAAGTAAGCAAAGCCGCGTTGTTCGGTAGATCGGATGCCGTTCGGACTGCCTCAATCAAATCCTCCATCCGGATGATGGTGTATTGCGATTGCAAATGATCCAGTTGGCGGCGAAAGCCCGACAATTCCAGTCCCCGTATATCGGCATAGCGGGAACACTTAATAGGCCGAACATAGTGATACATGACTATACTCAATTTCTTCCGCATAACATCCTCATAAAGTCAGCCGATAGTTCCCAGGCTGGGTGGCCGGTTTGGCCTGTCTTGAATAGCGATACATGACTATACTCACTTTCTTCCGCATAACATCCGCATAAAGTCAGCCGATAGTTTCTAGAATGGGCGGCTGGTTTGGCCTGTCTTGAATAGCGTATATGACTATACTCACTTTCTTCCGCATAACATCCGCATAAAGTCAGCCGATAGTTTCTAGAATGGGCGGCTGGTTTGGCCTGTCTTGAATAGCGTATATGACTATACTCACTTTCTTCCGCATAACATCCTCATAAAGTCAGCCGATAGGTCCCAGAGTGGGCGGCTGGTTTGGCCTGTCTTGATCGGAATCAGCCCGATATAGCCGAATCGGGTTATCGTTCCCGGCAAATAAACGATAGCACAATTTGATCGTCACGTTGCGCATCTCAAACGGAGCAAAATAATTCGGCAAAATCAGGCCGGGAGCCCAATCCGGGCTAATCCAGCCGCCGGCTTGCAATACTTCGTCCGCTGTACCCGCCTGCATCAGATCAATGTATTCCGCCTCGCATTCTTGAACCAGCGGCAAAAGCAGTGCTTGGCCGTGAGCCAGCCAGCCGGTTTCTCCGACGATATCGACGATGCGCAGAATATGAGCGCCGTTGCATTCAACACGTCTCCAAACGACTATCGATTCCAATTCGTTTTGCCGCCATAGCAATCCGAGGCCATATTGATAATAAGGATGGTCAAGATAACGGGTTTGCAAATAGGTTAACGACTTAATCGGCAGATTTGTACGTGCTATTTTGTCAATTTTTGCACTGATTTGCGGCGAGTCGATCTCACGGATTTGCTCCAAATGCCAATCGCCCGCGCTCAACTTCGAGCCATTGCTCAAGGCGAAATCCGGCACACCGGAGGCAATTAGCATTTTGCCAGATAAGAAAGGGTTAAAAAGGGCGGCATGATGCAAACGGTCCAGCGTAAACCCCAACGCGCGATAAATGGGAACAACCATTTCCGAAATGCCAATCGCGCCGATCATGCGCGGCTTCAGTTGCGTCTGTATAAATTTGAGCAAGCGAATGCCCAATCCGGGAGGAGCCAAATCATCCCTGACCTTCCATAATGCCAACATAATGTCGGTATCGCCGAGCGCGGAATCAAACCGTCCCATGGGAATGAATCCAAGCACGCCTAATATAGTATTATCGGAGTGAGCAAAAACCATGTTCAGTCTGTCGGCGTTTTGCCAATATTGCCAATCGAACACTTCAGGCGCATGTACAAAGACATGATTTGAAGACCAATAATCGCGGATGAAAGCGATTAATGCATCCCGGTCAGCCGGTTCGGCAAAACGTACCGCGATCAATGCCGTCATTATGCTGTACTCCCTCCGTCTATCGTTAACACGCTCCCCGTCATCCGCGCGGCTGCGCTGGAAAGCAAAAAAGCCGCCGTCCCGGCGACGTCATCCGGAGTTGGCAGGCCCAGTGGAGCGCGGCGGCGTATGGAATTCAGTTTTTCTCCCTGTAAACTCGCGGTCATATCGGTTTCCATATAGCCTGGGGCAAGGCAATTAACGGTAATATTCGCTTTACCTAATTCTCTGGCAAGAGAGCGGCTAAACCCTTCCAAACCCGCTTTCGTCGCGCCGTAAACGGACAGCCCACTAAACCCGGTCGATGCGATGACCGAGGTGACATTGACGATGCGGCCTGCGCTTTGAGTGAGCATACTGCGACACGCATGTTTACTGAGTAAGATAGGCGCTTCCAGGTTGACTCTGAGCACTTTCGAGATGTCGCTAGCGTGTTGAGTCGCTAGCAATCCGTCCAGCCCGATTGCGGCATTGTTGATTAAGCCATACAGGTGGCCGAATTCCCTAGTAATGCCAGTCATCAAAGCAGGAATGCCGTCGATTTCGTTCAAATCGTAAGCGCGAAAGACAACCCTGTCCGAATGCGCCTGCCTTATGCTTTCCAGGGCTGGAGATTCGTTTCTGCCCAAGCCGATCAAATAGTAGTCATCGTCAAGCAGCCGTTCTAGTATTGCCAACCCTAGACCGCGAGTTGCTCCGGTAATTAAAACGTTTTTTCTTTCCATGGCTCTCTGTTGATTTTTCCTGCCGGAGTGGTTTCGAACGGTTCGGTGATGCGTAAAATGGCGGGAACCATGTAACGTTCCAGATGAGTTTTGAGGTAGTCCGTTAGATTTTTGCGGAAGGCTTCGTCGGCAGTTGCGCGAGGCACGACGTCCGCTGCGACCAAGGAGCCGGAAATTGGGTTGGATCGCGCGTATACGCGCGCCATCAAAATGTCAGGATGCGATACAATGACCCGTTCCACCTCTTCCGGATGAACTTTGTTTCCTCCGACATTAATTACTCCGTTGGCGCGTCCGCGAAAAAAAACTCGCTCCCCGATCCTCTCTACCACATCGCCGGTATCGACCCAGCCGTTCTTGGAAACATTCCCGTCTCCGCCCAAATAATCGGACGATACGGAGTCGTTTTTGACGTGCAAACGGCCATCTTCGATACGCAAGCGGATGCCGGATGGCGACAGAACGAGGTAGGAAGCCGGAAACCCCTCCATACCGTCAGTGACGGAAAACCCGACTCCGGCTTCCGTGGAGGCGAAAATATGACTAAGCCTGGCTTCCGGAAACGCTTTGGAAAGCGTGTTCAACACCGCGCTATCGGCAATCTCGCCTCCCAGCGTAATCTGTCCGAGAGCCAAATTTCCGCCGCCCGGCGTCATTAAAATCTTACGCCAAAGCGTTGGCGTGGCGCTCAAATGGGTACATCCGGCTTCTGCTAGAAACGCCAATTGTTCTGCTAATGGCTTCGTCATATCCGGTACGGCAAGAGCCGCACCCGACAGTAAACTTTGTAATACGACTTGCAGTCCTGCGAAACGGCTGAAGTCGTAAAGCAATCCCCATACTTGCTGGCGCCCACGTTCGGTATCGCGGCGAGTGGTTCGGACCAAACCGGAGAATTGATGAGAGACTAACTTAGGCGTGGCTGTGGTGCCGGAGGTCGTCACTATCCATTCGGTAGCCGTTGCAATCGCCTCCCCCGGAATTGGCGGTATTAGTGTGGCGAGTTCTTTGGAGCTTGCCATGCACGGTACGGTGCCTCCCTCAACACTTATCACTTCATTGCGGTCGGTTAACACGACATCGGGCTGAAAAATTGTGAGCAGTTTTTCCAACGCCGCTATCTCCAAAGATGGCGAAGTCAGTGCAAGCGAATGCGCATTTCCATCAGCTGCAGCCAGCAAAACGATAGTTTCCACTACATCCCGTGTATTGATCGCGATGCGCCGGCCTACCGTAGATCTGGCTAAACAACCAACTACGGAAACGATTTCCGCAAAGCGGATATCTCGCTTCGGCAACTTGAGTGCAATCCGCTCAGGCTCGATTGCAGAGAGGTGTTCCAGCAGTTTCATTGCGGCTGATTCGTAAAATAGAAGTCCAAGAATTGTTGGTAGGTGGACGGATAATAAGCTTCCTGAGCGAGACTGAAAGGGTCGTAATTCAGGTCTTCTTCAAGGCGCGTAACCAGAATGGCAAACCCCAGAGAATCCAACCCCGTTTCCAACAGAACAGTTTCATCGTCTAGGCTAGGTACGGCTTTACCCTCGTTTTGGGACGAGTAAATTTCAAAATACAATTGCCGAATTTTCTGATCAAGGACTTCGCGGGCCAAACTCATTAAGGACTCCTATCTAAAAATTGACAAACAAACCGTTTGCTATTATGTATGATCGACCTCTACACGTACTATCTATGTAATTCAAAATTATTACTTGGAAAACAGAGGCATTCATGTGAGGCCACTATCAGTATAAACTAGAACTAGCTTTCATGCTGGCAATCTGTTCGTGCCCACTTTTGCTAGAAATAGGAAGCTGCTTTCCATCTGAATGGCTGGATGATTAGTTTGGTGGAATATGTATTAAAGCCAAGCTAAAACTAATATTTCCATTATGTTACTCAAGAGAAGTAAAACAAATAGGACTTTCGCTATCCTCCCGAATAAGCCTTGATTCTGGGGCTACGCAGTTCAGCGCGCAAATAGTCGGAAAACAAATCGGTCCGGACTTGATAGAGGGACTTCTTTAACGCGTTCGCTTTGACTTTTAAGGAAATCCACACGTGGGCAGCAGGCGATGTGATTGTGTTGAGAGCGGGCCTTACGGCATTGGCATTTCTCGGAACCGATCAATTGTTTGAGTTCGCGGTGAAATTCCCCGACCTGCGCCGGCAGGTTGTCGTCGAGCTCATTGGTGATGAGTCAGTCAATGTCGCCGTTTGGGACGGCCAGCTTGAACAATTTGATCTTGAACGGTATTTTTTTTAATTTGACAATGACGCCGTCTTGGAGCCGTTCGGGCGTCCATTCGAACTCATCGAGATGGAGGTAGTCTTCTTCCTTACTGAGGCTGACCATGCGGTTGCTTTTTAAGGTCGTATAAAAGAACGAGTTAACCAGCTTCAGGTTTTCCCAGAAGGCATACCCACTGTCGAACAACACCGTTTTCGCTTTGAGTCCTTTGTCGGCAATGGTGTTGACGAGTATGTCCTTATTGGACATCGCCTTAATCAGTGCTTGCTTATCAAGCCGGGCATTATTCCGATAGGCTATTTTTTACTTTGCAATTGCTCGATTTGCTGCCAGAACTGTATTTTATCCAGGCTGCTCGCCAGCATGCCGGTTACGATCAGCAAGGCAATGAATGCATAGAGCCCGAAACCGAATTTAAGTTCGGACGTGGAAGACAGTTTGACGCAGGCCACAATAATCCCAAGCATATAAACTTCCAGCATTGCCCATTCATCGATGTGCTGCAAGCAGCGCATCCAGTGGGCTAAATGCCTATGCGGCTTGTTAAAATAAAGATGAGAGCTGATCATTAAGGACAAAATAATGTTCAGCAACGGGAATAAAATGCTGGATAAAAATACCAGCACAGCAACGCCCCATAAGTGTTCTTCAAACAGTGCGACTACGCCCGCCCACAAGGTACCGTCTTTAGCTCCGCCCAGCATTTTGATGCCGATTAATGGCATCAGATTAGCCGGGAACATCAATATCAAGCCGGCAAGAGACAGCGCGAAAGTACGTTCGATGCTTTGTTTGCGGGGCCGTTGTATCAGGTAGCCGCAACGCGGGCAATGTGCCTTGTCGCCAATCCTAAGGGTGGCCGGGTTGAGTAATAAATCGCACTCTGGGCAGGCGGTGAAAACTATCTTGTTCATATTGAGGGGAAGTGCTGTGCATCATGTTGAATATATTATCCTCGCTGATACCGTTATTGTCATTTAGTCGTTTGATATTTCAGGATTCAAGGTTTGAGTCTATAAATAGCTAGTCCGATCTATCGTGTTTGAAGGGTTCGATAGCCAACAATTTCCATTCCCTAGTTGCAATAGAGCAAAACTGTCGATAAAGTTCCACCAACTATTTCAATCCGATTACATGTATTCACCAGGAGCTATAAACATGAAAATCCGTTTTTACGGTTTGGGCCTATTAGTCGCATTATCTTGTTCGTCCGCATCGGCGGCCGATCTTAGCCGGGCGACAGTGCAACAGCGTCTTGCCAAAGCCGATAAGAGCCACCTAGCACAGCTGCGTCGAAAGGATCTTAGAGGCGTTGATTTATCCGGCCTGGATTTTAAAAATGCCGATCTATGGGGGGCGGATCTACGCAACGCCAATTTAAGTAACAGCGATTTATCGGGCCTGAATTTGGATTTAACAGTGATGTCTAAAACTAACCTTTCCGGCGCTAATCTGTCCAACACCAGTATTTTCGGTGTGCATATGGGGGCCGCTAATTTAAGCAGCGCCAATCTTACCGGCAGCCGGTTTATTGCTAATTTGGATCGCTCCGACCTTAATCATGCCAACTTGTCCAACGCCAATTGGGGTGTTGATATGAAGAATCAGCCTATGGGTTTAATGCGGGTCAGCTTGAACAATGTCAATTTATCGGGAGCCAACCTGACCGATGCCAATCTTAATCGCGCGCTGATGCGGCATGCCAATCTTTCCGGGGCCGTGCTGAAGAACACTGTTTTATTTGGCGTTGATCTGTCCGGAGCTGACTTGACCGATGCCGACTTATCGGGGGCGGATCTATCCGAAAGCAAATTGGAAGATGCCGATTTTACCGGCGCTAACTTGGCAGGCACCCGGTTTAGAGGTATTAAGGATAAATCGGTTTTAAAAGGGTTGATTTCCAGCAAAAATCTTGAAGCGGCTGTTTTTGAGTAATTGAAAAGAGGCGCCGTATAAAGAAAGGCTGAACGGGCGGAAATTAATTGCTGTCCGGCATCTCTACGTGATTAGCGGCTTTACTTGTATATTGCGCCTTTAATAGCTTAACAAAGTCCTCTGACGGTACCGGCTTGCTGGTCAGATAACCTTGATAAGCATCGCAGCCTTTTAGGCGCAGAAAGTCTAACTGTTCTTGTGTTTCCACGCCTTCCGCTAAGACCTTAAAGCCCAGAATATGTCCCATCGCAACAATCGTCGCGGTAATTTCCATGTCATCTTGAAGATGAGGAATATCATCGATAAAGCTTTTGTCGATTTTCAGCACGTCCAGAGGGAAGCGTTTCAGATAGGCCAGCGAGGAATAACCGGTACCGAAGTCGTCAATGGCCAGAAGAACACCCTGAGCGCGTAGATTATTGAGCACCTCTACGGCTTTATCCTGATGCTCCATTAATCCGCTTTCGGTCATTTCCAATTCCAATTGTCCGGCCGGAAAACCGGTTTCCGCCAAGACCATCGCCACCAGCGCATTAATATCGCAACGGCGAAATTGTTTAGGTGATACATTGACGGCCAGGGTTAGAGGCAAGAAACCGTCTGCGAGCCAGCGCTGACCTTGTCGACAGGTTTCGCGCAGGACCCATTCGCCGATTTCGACAATCAACCCGGTTTCTTCGGCAATAGGAATAAAATTAATCGGTGCGATGAGCCCTTCGGTTGGACTTTGCCAGCGCACTAAAGCTTCGGCGCCGACAATCCTGCCGCTGTCAATATCAATCTGCGGTTGATAAAAAACGCGTAATTCCTGCTGAACAATGGCTCGGCGCAGGCGGTTTTCCAGGGCTATTCGTTTACGAACGGCAATAGTCAAGTCTTCGGAGAAATAGGCAAAACAGCCTCGTCCGGCCTCCTTAGCCTGATACATTGCGGTATCGGCCTGTTCTATCAGGAGTTCCGGGTTATCGCCATGTTGAGGATATAGGCTGATGCCGATACTGGTGCCGATTTGCACCTCACGGCCCTGGTCATGGTCGTCTCTATCACTGCAAAGCAATTGAAACGGTCTGCCTAAATCGGCGACTATTTCTTCTGCTACCCGTGCGGCATCTTCTGTATGAGTAATATCTTCCAACAGCACAATAAATTCATCACCACCTAAACGAGCCAACATATCCACATCGCGCAAGTGGATTTGGATGCGCTCAGCGACCTGTTGCAGCAACTCATCTCCTGCCGAATGCCCCAAACTATCATTAACGGCTTTAAAGCGGTCTAAGTCCAGCATTAACAATGCCAGTTGCTTGCCGCCATGCCGTTCGACATCGATGCCATGCTTTAGGCGTTCCAGCAGAAAGCGCCTGTTAGGCAGTTGCGTTAAAGGATCCTGCCGAGCGAGCTGGTTGAGTTCGTCTTGCAATTTGGCACTGACCAAAGTAACCATGATAAGCAGTCGGGAGATGCCGGTAATGAACAGTAACATGAAAAATAATCTGTCCGGTTGGTTCTGTGACAAGATATAGCTGCCTGTAGATACTGGTGCTATTAGCAAGAAGATCATGCGGATAACATGAAGCAATGTTTCCGCGCCAACAAAGCCAATGAACAGATTGGTTTCCATGTTCAGCGCAATGCTGCGTTGGCGCAATGTATCTCGAATTACGAGTAAGTTTACCACTATGATAAATACTGACATGGTTATCTGCCGCGCAGATACCGATGGCCAGATTGTCATGAACAAGCTGAGCAGAACTATAACCGGCAGAATGAACAGGGCCAGTAACGACCAATGCCAGCGGAGTCCAAAAAATATACGGGCACCTATCCAGGCGCAGACATAGCCGGTAAGGACCAGTGAGTTTGCAAGTACAATCGAAACAAAGTCCGGAATAACTCCGCGTAGGTATACTCCCAGAAATCCCGCAAAAAGCATTATACAGGCGACGAACCACCAACGAGGCCCGTCCAAATTGGGGTGCCTGCGAGCCGTTACCGCAAACGCAATGGCGAAAACCGCATCCGCGATCAGATAAGCCATTAGGGTTGTTAGTAAATCAAACTTCATCGAGCGAAATTATTTTTCCAATAAACTTGATCGTCAGCCATAGATTAAAAACCGGTACGTAACCCTAAATAAAACGCCGCACCGTTAAAATTAAAGTCATAAATTTCAGGCGTGCGTTCATCGGTAATATTTTCGCCGCGTAAGTACAACTCTGTTTTCGGCGTTAGCTGGTATTTTAGCAAAGCGTTGATGCGAGGTGCGGAATGGGCTCTCAGTTTATTGGCAACATCAGACCAGAAACCGCTGTGAACAGTTAACTCTACCCGTAGTTTTAGCGGTTGCAGTAATTGCACTTCATTCCAGAACATGCTCTGGTGCTCGGGGCGGGCCGGTACGCTCAACTGTGTCACCGGGTTTTTTGCATGCATATAGCTGTAAGTTAAACCGCTTTCCCAGATGTTGGTCCAGCGGTGCTGCGACTGCATTTCAGCGCCCCAGACATCCGCTTCCTGTAAATTATTCGCTCGGGATGTACCGGTTCTTGAATCCAACTGCATGATAATCATTTGCTGATAATTTTGATAATAACCGCTGACCTTGATTTCGCTTTGGGACAATGGATGCCAACGCCAGCCGATTTCACCTCCGGCGTTACTTTCTCCCTTTAAATTGGGATTGCCGAACATAGGGTGTATTAATTCGCTGACGCCCGGCTGGCGATAGCCGGTACCGCCGTTAGCCCAGATGCTCATGTTTTGTGGTAATAATCGGTTCACTCCCAGTGAAAACACCTGATGGTCGCCATAAGTATCACCGTGGTCAAAACGTGTTTCAGCACTCCATTGCCAAGAACCTATCATTAATTCTCCTCTGGCGTTGGGGCTGATTACGGTTTGTCCGGCTAATGAATTCAGGGCCTTCTGATACTGGGTATTCACTCCCCATACCAATAGAGCCTGATCCTGATTAGCCGTGCTCAGCGGCAAGCGATGAGTGTTTTTCCAATCCAGCATGAATAACTGGCTGGTCGTTGCAAACGGTTTGACCAAGGTAGCTACCATTTTCTGCCGATCTTGAGTAAAGCCGAATTGCAGTGAACTGTTCCAATAGGGCGCCAAAGCGTATTGACCTTGTAACTGTGCCACCCAGGTTTCATCGGATAGTTTGCCTCGCCTATCGTCTACCCAACCTATAGTACGCCTTGGTAATATTAAACCAGGGCCGTCCATGTCTTGATCGGTACGTACAAAATATAACGACGCATTCAAGCCGCCCCTGCCAAAATCCTTAGACCAGTTACCCGATGCGTGGGTCATACCGAAGTCATCACGCTCGGAACCGTTTTGTGCCTGGCTAATGCCGTTAAAAACATCGCTGCGCCCGACAATTGCCGAAAAATCTCCGGCCCTGGTAGTCAAACCGCTACCGGTAGCGCCGCGTATACTGTCATAACTGCCTCCTTCAACGTGCAAAAAATTGTCCTTTTCTTGCATCTGCCGGGTTTGCAAATGAATGGCACCGCCAAGCGTGCGGCTGCCGTGCCGTTCACCGCCAGGGCCTCTTGTCACTGTTACCTGATCTAAAGCGTCCAGCGAATAATGGTTTAATGAGTAAAACCCGGCAAAATTGGCGAATAAAGGCACGCCGTCCAAAGTGAGCATACCTTGTCCGCCACCACCTGCACCGCGCAAGCTGATGCCGGTCATCAACTGTCCGCTACCTTGAGTGAGCATTAAGCCGGACTGGTTTCGTAATACATTATTAAGATCGGGCATGCCGGTCGCTTGCAAGTCATCCCGGTTTAATTGATTACGCATACGCGGTTGCTCAATTAATTCGGGATAAACCCGGTCATCGTAAACAGTCATCGGGCTTAGCGAAAGCTTGTCGTTGCCTACAGGATGTGCAGAATGGGAGTAAGCGATAGCAGGAGCGGAGTCTTCGGCGAATACTCCGGCCGAAAGACACAATAAAAGACCGCTCAGTGTCACAAAAGTATTGGGTAGAGTCATTTGATTTTTCGCGGATTATGGTTTTTATTATGGCGGTTGCCGCTGTCTGCTATTAGGATGTTCGCAGGTCGTCGCTCTTACAAAGTGTTTGCGTTCCCACGCAGAGCCTCAATACCGTTAAGTTAAGGACAGATAGTTCCTTCTTCCTGTGGGCATCCAGCAGGACAGGGAGATTTTTTAACTTAATGGCTGTGAGGTAGTCTGGGAACCATAAACGGAAGTTATTTTAGCGAAATCCAAAGAACACCCTGCATATAGAGAGCGAAACTGATTTTGATGTGAAAAATGTCCAATTTTTACTATCGTTAATATTTATTTTACCAGTATGCACCCAGGAATACACTTACCCAAGCAGGAGATTACGAGCCTCGATAAGATCGGGCGTATCGAAGCCTTCGGTGAACCCGGCATAGACTTGGATCAACGATTCAATTTGGCCAAAGTGTCTGGCAAGGCTTATAGCGGCGCGTAGTTCCAATGCTAATGAATCGCCAGCTCCGTGTCACCTGCGGCCCCCAGATGCCGAGCCAGAACTTCGGGTTGGTGCTCCATGATTTTTCTGTATCCGGCTTGCAATACTTCAGCAATTTTTCGGTGGGCGGTTTGTCGATCCGCCTTAGAAGCTGTTTAAAAACCTAAACGATCGATTAAGCTGCAACAATTTTGGCCTAGG
>CAZJOY010000064.1:0-17588 GCA_964547705.1 uncultured Methylobacter sp.
GAAATCTATGGTTCTACCGTCGATACGCGGCGGCGTGCCGGTTTTCAAACGGTCGATCCTGAACGGCAATTCCCTTAAGCGCTCGGCCAGCGCAATCGAAGCAGGATCGCCCGCGCGGCCCCCGCTATAGTTTTCCAGGCCGATATGTATTTTGCCGCCCAGGAAAGTGCCGGTAGTTAAAACCACGGCTCTCGCGGTAAAGCTCAAACCCATTTGCGTTTTGACACCGGCAACCCGGCCGCCCTCGACAATCAAATCGGACGCGGTTTGTTGGAATAACGCCAGATTAGGCTGGTTTTCCAGCGCCGTTCTTACCGCTTGTTTGTAAAGCTGCCTATCCGCCTGAGCACGGGTCGCCCGAACCGCCGGGCCTTTGCTCGCATTCAACGTGCGAAACTGAATGCCGCCAAGATCGATAGCCCGAGCCATGACCCCGCCCAACGCATCGACCTCCTTGACCAGATGCCCCTTGCCGATCCCGCCAATCGCAGGGTTGCAGCTCATTTGCCCCAACGTGTCGATATTCTGTGTTAGCAACAGCGTATTCGCGCCGCACCGGGCCGATGCCAACGCAGCTTCCGTACCCGCATGACCGCCGCCAACCACAATGACATCAAAGTCTTTTCTAAATTTCACTAGCGTTATGTACTCTTAAAAAATGATATATTACTGTCGTGTGAACTCACACAACCTTTACATATTATAAGAGGTAAACGATGAAAAAACGTAAAAATCAAAAAGGAGCGCAAACCGTTCCTAACCAAAACCCGGTCGCGAAGTACGCGCACCTGTTTAACAAGGCGCAAACCTTTGGCGATAAAAGCAAATACAGCCGCAAAGCAAAACACCCAAGGCAGGAGGCTAATCCAATAGTTCCAGGCGGAATTATTGGATTAGCCTCCTGCTTTATCCAAAACCGGCTTTCAAGCTTATTTCCTGCCAGATAGACTCCCTTACCGTTTTCCCCACAAAAAATTCACCTGTGCTAATCAATTGAGGCAATAGAGGATAGACACACTGGATTTTTGATTGTTTCGGGCATGGCAGGGCAAGGAAGAAAACCGCAACCTATTATTTTCAAATAGCAAAATAACCATTAGGAGTTGAACCATGATTAATATCACTATCGACAACCCCGACATAGAACAAATATTGCAGCAAACCTATGGCAATAATCACAGCCGCCTGATCAAAGAATTCAGCCAATTCATACAAACCACAAAAATTAAAGACGATATCGGCATTTCCATACACCAACTTGAACAGGACGAAAGCATAAAACTGACGGATGCGTTTACCCAAGTCAAACGAAAATATGAAGAGTGAACCGGAAATCGTCTTATCGCCTAAAGCTCTGCGACGACTGGAAGAGCTTGCCGAATATCTATATGAACAAACCCAATCAAAACGCTTTGTTAACGAATATATCGGCAAAATAGAAGCTTATTTGGAAAACACCCTCAAATTATTCCCTGAATCCGGAACACCGATGCCGGAATATGGTGAAGACATACGCCGCCTAAGCTATCAGCGGTTTTCTATTCTTTATAGGATTGAGAAAACGCAAATTCAAATTTTAACCTTTTATCGACAAAATCAGCCTTAATCCGAGTATCTTTCAACATGACAGGATGGGTACGACTTGGATGCAGCGGCAATTGCCGCCGAGAAGCGCCAGCCAAAATCCATTACAGGCTGTTTTTTCGACAACCTTTTTGCTGAAATAGACTTGCTGACACTCTACGAAAGGATTCATTTAATTCATTTCGGATTTCATCGATTAATGACAAAACAATTTCCTTATGCAATTTATTACAAGGTAATTGATAGCAAAGCTGTCGTTTTTCGTGCTCTAACAAGTCGCGCATTAAGAAGATAATCATCGCATAACGCAACATCAGCAGGCCCGAAATAAGGACATCCAAGAGCATAGCGCGAGATGGCGTTTCCGGCGAGTTTGGGAAGTGTTTGCCGAAAATACCAGTTCTCGCTATCGCTCGATCTGGCTTATTCCTGTCTACCGGACTGAACCCATATGTAAGTTACAATCCTAGATCTGACACTGCGCTTATATTATTCGTAAGCTTAAGCTGACTGTACAAATATAGAAAAATAGTAAAAAATGATCTCAATTCTTAAAGGGTGTATTTAGCTCAGCTAGTAACTTAAGTTTAATTCCAATTTATTTAAAAAATAAGTTTTAGAAACCTTATTCGTGGACAACATTGAAATCTTTAATACGCTGGGCAGGTAGCAAACAAAAACTCCTCCCTACCTTTCTTCCAATAATAGATAAAATTAAATATGGTTCATACATTGAGCCATTTGCGGGATCGGCATCATTATTTTTTAATTTAGAACCGACTAAAGCTGTTTTATCAGACATTAATCCTGAACTTATTAATTGCTTATCTACTGTAAAAAACAAACCATTTGATGTTTCAGAAAGACTAGAAAAATTACCTCAGAATAAGGAGTTATATTATGAACTCAGATCTGTTGACCCCAATGATTTAAATGAAGTAGATAGGGCATCAAGATTTTTATATCTTAATAGATTTTGTTTTAATGGATTATATAGAACAAATTTATCGGGCAATTTCAATGTTCCGTGGGGGGGAGATAGGTCTGGTAAATTACCAACCATTAGTCAACTTATGAAATACTCAGAATGCCTTCAAACAGCAGAAATTATATGTTCTGACTTTGAGTCAGTTATAGAAAATAAATTAGAAAAATACGATTTAGTGTATTTGGATCCTCCATATGCAACTAGTAACCGGCGCATTTTCAAAGAGTATAATGAAAAGGCTTTTAAACCTATTGACCTTGAAAGAATTTATAACTGTTTAGAGTTAATATCCAAAAGAGAGGCATATTTCATTTTTAGTTACGCTGATGTCTCAGAAATTAGTGTCATTCTAGAAGAATGGGGTTGTAGAAAAGTAGAAGTTCAACGTAACATCGCTGGATTTTCAGGCGCGAGAAAGATGTCTACAGAAGTAATAATCACTAATTTTTAGAGGAAGTATGAAAAAAAATATACTTATTCTTAGTGATCTTCACATAGGAAAATCTTCTCGGTTTGCTGGCCTGAAGATTGAAAATGGCGATGGCGTTGACGAAATTAAAGAGATTAAAAAACTTTTTGATAAAGAAAAAATAAAAATCGATTTAATCATTATTCCAGGAGATATTACAGATGGGTGCGATCCTGATTTAATCAAGACTGCAAACAATTTTTTAATTGGTTTAACTAAAATCCTAGATCTCTCCACTGACAGGCTGATTTGTATTCCTGGAAATCATGACTCAAATTGGAATGTAATGTCCCAAGACAAGGCTAGAGAACAGTTATTTGAAAAAAGAGAGCTGGAAAAACTGGAATCTAAGTATTGGTTTGGGCAAAGATATTCACCTTGGCGACAGCCTGGCGTTGAAATCTTTTCTAATAAAAAAGTTGGAGCTCTCATTGAGAAACCATATTGTGATCTTATAGTAGCCGACAATATAGCAGTCGCAATCATAAATACAGCCGCTTATGATGGGCCAGAAGAACCTCATCATGGATATATTTCTGAGCATACTTTTTCTCAATTGTCAGAAATGTTAAACCGGGACGAAACATATCATGCTAATTACAGGATAGCAGTATTTCATCATCATCCACTTCTTTATGAAGATCCCACTGGTTACGATAAAGACTTTAGTGCGATACCTAATGCAGAAAAATTACTTGATATTTTAAGTAAAAATGCATTTGATTTTATAGTTCATGGTCATAAGCATATTCCTAAATTTCGTTCGCTGTATACCGACTTACGTCCTGGTATACATATACTATCTGCTGGCTCATTTGGTTATTTGCTTCCATCGGTATACAACGGACTGGTATCTAACACTATGCACGTAATTCAGGTTGATGGACGAGATTCTGAAGACAATTTATCCAACGGTGTATTAAGAAATTGGAGTTATATAATGGGTAGTGGCTGGATTCCTTCCAAAGATACCAATGGATTAACCCATTATGTTCCTTTTGGCCCTTACTTTTCAGAAAAAA
The DNA here is from genome assembly GCA_964547705.1 of uncultured Methylobacter sp. Lineage (GTDB taxonomy): Bacteria > Pseudomonadota > Gammaproteobacteria > Methylococcales > Methylomonadaceae > Methylobacter_A. The sequence continues at coordinate 4,064 of CAZJOY010000064.1, forward strand.
AACTAACTACGCTACTAGAAATAGCTTTAACAGAGAGCTTTTCTAATCGTGATTGGGTTGAGTGGAAGTTGATTATTAGCTTAGCCGATTACAAGAAACTTGCATATATTCGGTATGACAAAGTTATTATGGTTTTAACGGCCTTACAGAATAGTATGAATTTAACATGGAGAGGCGAAGATGTAGAGCGACTCATTATCTTAAAAAACTAAAGGGATATTCTACCATGACTATTGAAAATACCAATTTATTTGAAATTGAGAACGCACGCTCCATGGATATAGAGCAAATTGCCTTGACATTTGTTCCAACACAAGCTTTTTGGAGGATGTTGTCTCGTAAACATAATGTAATACTGGGCTCAAGGGGGTCTGGAAAAACAGCCCTTGCAAGAATGTTATCTCATAATTGTTTAAAAAAATTAAATGATGCGAAAGCTAAAGAATATATCCAAGATAAATCGTTTATTGGTTTATACGTTCCGACAAGGCTTGATTGGATATCTGCACTAAGAAATAAACCTTGGAAAAATTCAGCAGAGAAGGAACTTTTTTTTCAATGGTTTCTAAATATTTCAATTTGCCAAGCCTTTTTGGAATCGACAAAGAGCTGTATTGATAGTTATTCATCGGATAAAGGAGCAGCGGCGAGAGTAGAAGCAGAAATTGTTGAGGCCTTAGCTAAAGTTTGGTTAGCTAGAGAGTTGCCTCCAGAAAAATTAACCATTACCTCGATCCAGTCCATTATAAGAGAAATTCAATATTGTAGACAAAAAGAATATCAAGCACAGTTAATGGAGGGGCTTACAGGACGAAAAGTAAGTGCGATTACTTCAGGTTCCGAGTTTGATGTTGAACTTTTTTCCCCTCTCTATATAGGAAAAGAAATTGTATCTAATTTTCTCAATATACCTAATTCATCTACATGGTTAGTTGCGATTGATGAGGCTGAGCTTTTAGATAAGGATCAGCAAAGAATTTTAAATTCTCATATGCGGGCTTATAGTGAAAATGTATTTATAAAAATGACAACAACTCCCTATGGTCATTACACTACGGAAACAACTTCAGGTGCAATGCTTGATCCTGGTGAAGACTTTGAGTATGTATATATCGATCAGGATCCTGTTACATATTCGGATCATGGAAACGATAATGACACTAATCAAAGTGGTGAGCTTTCATTTGCAAAGATGATTTTTAAAAAAAGGGCTCAGTTTTCCGGTGGCCGGTATGCACAGCTTTCTTATCACAATCTATTTGGCGATAGTCAATTACTAGGCTCTACACAAGATGACTGGTCTAAAGGGAGTGAGCTGAGACAGGCACTTTTATCTGAAGCAAATACTTCTCTTATATATAGAGCTCAAGAATTTTTTACTAAAATTGATAAAGGTTGTGAAGAGGATGAAATAAAAAGATTCAATGATTCTGTTGGACGAAAAGTCGGCGGCCGCTTAGCTTTAAGAATGAAGTTAAAGAATATAAAAGGTAATGGCAAAACAGATGCCTATAGTGGATTTTCCATGATTGAGAGGTGTTGTGATGGGAATCCAAGAAGATTAGTTCGAATAATAAATGCAATGCTTAAAACATCAAGTAATTGGAGAAAAAGAGGAAACAGCCCTCGAATCAGATTATCCGAACAAAGTTCTATTTTGGCAGAATTTGGAAAAGCTCAGCTAGATAGAGCATTGCCTGAGCCAGATGGCCCTGAGCTGCACCAGTTAATTACTGATGCGGGTATCTTTTTCTCAAAACAGCTTCTTAATGAGCCATTAATGGTAGATGATTACTGCTCAATAAAGTTTACTAAAGATTCTTTTGATCATTACCGCAAAGTAATTGAAAGAGGATGTGAACTAGGTCTATTGTTTCCTTTTAAAAAAGTAACCGGTGCCTTGCCGTATGATGAAGGAGAATTTAGATTAGCATTTGTGCTTGCAGCTCACTTTAAAGTTTTTCCTAGAAAAGGAAAGTCAATTGATATTAGGAAAATACCCCGTACCCCTGATCAAATGAGGATAGATTTCGAATGTTAAAGTCAGATTGCAATATAAGTTTAGTCTGTGAAAGTATTGAATCTCTACCTGAAAGGACGTTTGATATTGGTATTTTTGCATGCGGCTATGAAAAAAGATCTAGATTCTTTTCTGAAAAAATGCAAGGCAATAAGTTTAAACATGTTATTTTGCTCGGCTTCGATACTCATAAGGATCATCCTACTAGAATAGAAAATGAAGCTGTATTTAGAAAAATTTATAACGAGAGCCCAGTGCTTATTCCGTCTAATGATTCGGATGCTGTTATAAAAATAATATCAAAAGTATTGAAATATTTTGACAGCTCTAAGAAATGTCAAGTTTTTATAGACTATTCGTCTATGTCGAGAACATGGTATACACATTTGCTCTTCCTCTTTAAATATATAAAACTTGATGTAAAGGTTAATATTGAGTGCATTTTTGGGTATGTCGGTGGCTTATATACTCAGAAATCAGTACATAGAACTATACGCAATATATATTCATTACCTGGCTGTGAGGGCGTTCCACGGACTACAAAAGGTACTTTAGCTCTTTTAGGATTGGGTTATGATTCACTAGCAATAGCTTCTGTTCTGGATCAATTGGAGCCATCAAAGATTATTGCTTTCTACGCAGAAGATGAAAAGATTAAGGGGGCGCCGCTACGTGTTATAGAAGAAAATAAAATTTTATTGAACACAATGGACATTCAATCGTTTAGGCTTGACTATTTGGATGTAGAGGGTGTATTTAGGGTATTATCTGAAATAGTAATGCCTTACATTGATGATTGGAGTATCAATATAATACCACTTGGACCAAAAACGCATACTTTAGCATGTGTTCTTTTATCTCAGAAGTTTCCGGAAATTAGTTGCCTATATATTAATGGTGAATCAAAGATTCCTTATGATGTTGACGCCAGTGGATGCACATCAATATATAAAATAGATTACATTTCACCAAGAATATCTGAACTGTAAATTAACGAAGCGAAAGCCTTGGAGGGCGCATTACACGCTTTTTCGTTTAAAAATTAAACTTGTCGCACCAGTCATGGACACTTCGCCACCAAAGCGTCCGCTGTCAATAAGGTGATGCCCTCGACGGCGGGCTGCGCAACAAGGAAGCGGTCAATGGGGCTTTATGGATAGGCGACAAACTGTCGATAGAAACGGCGTACTCAGAGGTAATAGCCGTTATCCAACAGCCCGGACGCAGCATTCTTGCATCGACCTGAAAATCGGAACACCCAAGCCCGCGCTTGATGGCAATTTCCCAAAGGCTGACCGCCCATAATAACAAGTGGGTATCCAGTAGCAGCTTCATTATTCATCGCTAAAAAGCAGCTCGATTTCCTTGCTGCCCATGCTGTCGAAATCATCGGGAATAGTGATCTGTCCTTCCATGAAACCCAGCCTTCGGATTTGTCCGACCGATGGTGCATCCAGTCGAGTCACCTTGATCAGCGGTTTTCTTGCTTTGGCGATAATGTAAAGATTCACCCTTTACTGCCTGATCTGTCAATTGGGACAGTTGAGTTTTGGCTTCGTGAATATTAACTGTCTGCATGATAAACCTCATTAGATTAAGTTCAGTTAGTTCAGTCTTACATATGCGATGCAAAAACCAGAGCATCCTATAGAAGTCCTGAACAAGTTGATTCCATTCATGGTTCGACAAGCTCACCACGAACGGAATCAGCAACGCTATCTTGTTTCCATTTTTAAGGACTATTGCAATCACTATACAAACTGAGATACTTGTAACCCCCGCCTTACAGGAGATCGAACCTTGACCAAGCAACAAAAGAATCAAAGCAGACAACCTCCTTCACCTCCGTGGCATCTCCTGGAACCCTGGCAGACCACCGCATGGCTCAAAGTCGACCCCGAAAAAGGCCTCAATCACCAGGAGGCAAAAGAGCGCCTCGAAACCTACGGCCCGAACGCGATCAAGGAGCAGCGCCGCCGGGGACCGGTGCGGATGTTTTTCGGGCAATTCGCCGATTTCATGATTATCGTGCTAATTTTAGCCTGCATCGTTTCGGGTGTGGTCGGCGACTTGGCGGATACAGTCGCCATCGCTGTCATCATCGTGTTGAATGCCATTATCGGCTTCGTCCAAGAGTACCGTGCGGAAAAAGCCGTGGCCGCGCTCAAACGCTTGTCCAGCCCCACCGCGCAAGTGCTGCGCGAGGGCAATATACAGACTATCGCGGCCAAGGAACTGGTTCCCGGCGACTTGGTCATGCTTGAGGCCGGCAATGTGATCCCGGCTGACCTCAAGTTATTGGATGTGGCGCGGCTCAAGGTGGAAGAGGCCGCGCTAACCGGAGAATCCTTGCCGGTCGAAAAATCAGGGGCGTTGATTCGGGAATTGGATTCGCCGCTCGGCGACCGGCTCAATATGGCTTACAAGGGAACAATAGCCACCCATGGCCGTGGCGTTGGCATCGTTATCGCCACGGGAATGGGTACCGAGCTTGGTAAAATCGCCGAACTCCTGCGCCAGGAGCAGCAAACAAAAACCCCGCTGCAACAACGTCTTGCCAGCTTCGGCATGCGCCTTGCCCTGTTGGTTTTGACCGTCTGCGCGATCATTTTCGTGGTGGGTTTGCTGCGCGGTGAGCCGCCAGTATTGATGTTTCTGACTGCCGTCAGCCTAGTCGTGGCTGCGATCCCGGAGGCCCTGCCCGCCGTAACTACTGTGTCTCTGGCATTTGGCGCGCACCGGATGGTCAAGCAGAACGCCCTGATTCGCCGCCTGCCCGCGGTGGAAACCTTGGGCTCGGTGACTTTCATCTGCTCGGATAAGACCGGTACGTTGACACAAAACCGCATGCATGCCGAAGCATTTTACGTCGATCAGCAGCTACGCGAAGGCATAGCCGGCGATTTTCCAGCCCCTCTGTTACGAGCGCTCGCGCTGAACAATGACGCCCGCCGCAACCACGAAGGGCAACTGTTGGGCGACCCCACCGAAATCGCCCTGTACGAAGCGGCCGAGAGCGTGGGCTACGCCGGCGCCGATCTGGTCAAAGAAACACCGCGACAGGATGAGATTCCTTTCGATTCCGAGCGCAAACTGATGACCACGCTGCATCAGGAAAACGGCGAACTTGTCGCTTACACCAAAGGCGCGCCGGAGAATGTGCTGCCCCGTTGCGTTAATCTATGGAGCGGTGACGGTCCGCAGCCGCTACCGAAAGAGAAGATATTGGCCGCCGCCGAGCAAATGGCTGCGGAGGGCCTTCGGGTGCTGGCCCTGGCCTACCGGCAATTTCCTGAACGTCCGCAAATATTGGGCGCCGACTCGGTCGAAACCGGGCTGTGTTTTCTGGGCTTGGTTGGGCTCATGGACCCTCCGCGACCCGAAGTTAAGGAGGCGGTAGCGCTTTGCAAGACCGCCGGAATCACGCCGGTTATGATCACCGGCGATCACCCGGCGACTGCCTGCGCAATCGCGGTCAGGCTTGGTATCGTCGATGACGGCTGCAAGGTGCTGACCGGGCCGCAACTGGCGCGCATGAGTCTTGAGGAATTCGAAAAACAAGTCGAGGATGTTCGTATTTATGCCCGCGTTGCGCCGGAACAGAAGATCGAAATCGTCAAGGCGCTACAGGATAGGGGGGAATTCATCGCGATGACCGGGGACGGCGTTAACGATGCACCGGCTTTGCGCGCCGCCAATATCGGCATCGCGATGGGCAAGATCGGCACGGATGTGGCGCGCGAGGCAGCGCACATGGTGCTGTTGGATGATAATTTCGCCACTATCGTCACTGCTGTGCGCGAAGGGCGACGGATATACGACAACGTCCGCAAATTCATCGAATATTCTTTAACCGGCAATTCGGCGGAAATCTGGGCGCTGTTTCTGGCGCCTTTTCTGGGCTTGCCAATCCCGTTACTGCCCATCCATATCCTCTGGATCAACCTGGTCACCGATGGTCTACCGGGACTGGCACTGGCTGTCGAGCCGGAAGAGCAGGGCATTATGCAACGGCCGCCGCGCTCGCCGCAGGAAAGCATCTTTGCGCAAGGCATGTGGCAACACATTCTGTGGATTGGCCTGTTGATGGGCGGCATTTCGTTATTTTCGCAAGGCTGGGCTTATTTCGGGGGTTCTGCCCATTGGCAGAGGATAGTGTTCACAGTACTGACCCTCTCACGGATGGGACTAGTGTTGGCGATACGCTCGGAAAGGGAATCTTTCTTTAGTCAGGGCCTGTTATCCAACAAGCCGCTGTTGGGCGCTGTTCTGTTGACCTTCGGCCTGCAAATGGCGGTGCTGTATGTACCGGTTTTGCAGCCGATCTTTAAAACCGAAGCTTTAAGCCTCAACGAGCTGTTGTTCTGCCTGGCGCTTTCGTCAGTCGTATTCTTTGTCGTGGAAATTGAAAAGTGGATGCGCCGCAAAGGCTGGATTTACCGGAACGGGCAGCAAAGCCATTAGCCTATCTCCCGGCATCTAATTGAATATTTTCGTACGCCAAATACTTGCTTAAGGCTCATGCTGTTCAAAGACCGCAAAAAGGCGGTTCGAAATAGATAACGGATTGTGAGCGATGTGAGTAGGGCGCGCCGTGCGCGCCCTACAGCGGATATTCCCCGGCAGAGAACAAGAAGCTTTCCGGACAATGATTCGCTCTAATCCGCGCTCTATCTTTTTTTACGGGCGTAATGCATCGTGCGTAACATTAGATAATGCCTAAATCATTACGAACCTATTATTGGATGCTAGAATACGTTAAAAACATTTTCTACTAAGAGGACGCTATGCGGAACTTGAAGCTTTTACCCGCGCTGATTGGAGTGACACTTGGCATTGCTGTTGTTTTATATGTCGCCTTCTATTTCATATTTCTCGATCTGTTTGTCGACTTATGGTGGTACGAATCATTAAAACTTGAAGCCTACTTCTGGCTAAGACTGCTCTACAAGTTCTTTCTTTCCGGCGGCGTAACGCTGGCATTTTTTGCCATTTTCTTTTTCCATTTCTGGGTGGCATCGCGTTATCTCGGCTTAAATCCGCCGGATGAGATCCTCAACAATTTAGATAAACGTCGACGCTTCCAACGATTTGCCGAGACTTTTATGAGCGGTTCGGCAACCATATATACGCCGATCTCTTTGATACTGGCGATATTTATCGCTATCCCCTTCTACAACCAGTGGGAAACGACACTACTGTATTTTTTCGGCAGCCACTCAGGCATAACAGAACCGGTTTACGGTAATGATGTCAGCTTTTATATGCTGTTCTATCCGACCTATATGCTGATCCAGCAAGAAATGCTGACCACCGCTTCGTTGATCTTCTGCATGGTCGGTATTTTATATTGGCTGGAACATGTTTTTATTCCTAACCAAAGCTCCGAATTTCCTTTAGGCGCCAAGGTGCACCTAACCGTTCTAATCGGCTTTGTGGTTGCCTTTGTGGTCTGGGGGTTCATGCTGGACCGTTTTACGCTGCTTTATACCGACAAGCATGAGCCGATATTCTACGGTCCCGGCTTTGTTGAATTACGCTATCAATTGCCGCTGATCTGGCTGGAAATTATTACCTTCGTGACGACAGCTATAGCAGCAGGGCTGTTTATTTTTTCGGAAAAACATCGGGTAAAAGCGCCGTTTTTAATATCGCTGACTCTTTTCCTCTGTGTCGCTGGATTGCCGAAAATCCAATTTATCCCGGATTTAATCCAAAAATATATCGTCAACCCGAATCCGGTCAAATCCAACAAATCGTTCATGAAATATAATATTGATGCGACATTGGATGCTTACGATTTAAAGAATATTAAGACGGTTGATACGACTATAAAACTGGATGCAACCAAGGACATTGAAACCTGGAGCACGCAAAAACATTTTGAGAACATTCCGGTTTGGGACAGGGAATTTATCATCGACAACTATAAGCAGTTACAAGAAATAAGGCCTTATTACAGAATCCTGTCTGTCGATGAAGACCGCTATTTTATTCTTGACCATACCCGGCAAGTTAACCTTGCAGCGAGGGAAATCAACGTTTCGAAGTTGCCTCCTGAAGCACAAAACTGGGAAAACATGCATTTGCGCTATACCCACGGCTATGGAGCCGTCGTCACCCCTGCCGCGCAGGATGCCGACAGCCCCTTAGTCTGGTATTTACGCGATTTAAACATGTACTCGGATATCGGCTTCAAAGTCGAACACCCTGACATCTACTATGGGCAAGAAAAGTTCGACTATGCCATCGTTCCCAATAAGCTCAACGTCGTAGGACTTGCCGGCTCCACTGATCTGAACACGGAAGCAGCTTATCGTGGTGAAGGAGGCATCCCCATTCCATCGCTATTCAGAAAAGCATTGTTTGCTTTTTACTTCAAAGACGAAAAAATATTCTTTTCAACTAATATCTCTTCAGAAAGTAGAGTCAAAATCCGCAGAAATACAACTGAGCGTATTAATCGGTTAACTCCGTTTCTACATCTGGATAAAGACCCTTATCTGGTCATAACCAAGGATCGATTCTATTGGATACAGGACGCCTACACCTTGTCTAACAAGTATCCGGTGTCCAAGCCCGCCGATGATGACTTCCTGGAGGGCAAGCAAAACTTCAACTATATTCGTAATTCGGTGAAAATTGTTGTCGATGCTTTTGATGGCGATGTCGATTTTTATATTTCCAATCCATCGGATTCAATTATTCAAGCCTACAGCAGCGCATATCCCGGATTGTTTAAAAACCTGGAGGAAATGCCGGCTGAATTAAGACAGCACTTGCGTTATCCCCGCGATCTCCAATATCTGCAAATGAAGGTATACGCCAAGTATCATCAACAAAGCCCTGAGCTGTTCTACGAACAGGCCGAAACGTGGCAGTTTGCCAATGTCCGGGGAGAGCCGGTGCTGCCTTATTATCAGACAATGGACTTTGGCAACTGTAACGATAAAGAGGAATTTGTGTTGATTAACCCGATGACCCCCGTTAACAGAAGTAATCTGAGTATGATAGGTGTTGCGGGAACGCTGGATAAAACCAACTGTAGCCCAGACTACAAACCCGGCATTACCGTTTATAAGTTCGGCAAGGATGTTCAAGTTAACGGCCCGGCGCAAGTTGAAGCGCTGATTAACCAAGACCCTGAAATTTCGGCGCAATTTACGCTATGGGGCCAAGCGGGCTCGGTTGTTGAAATGGGGAGGATGATTATCCTGCCGATGGGCAATACCGTTCTCTATGTTCAACCGATTTACCTGGCTTCAACCAAGAACAAAATACCCCAATTAACCCGGGTCATTGTTTCTATCGGCAATCAGGTCGTTATGGACAAGACTTTATGGTCGGCTTTTAATCGCTTAAAACAAATCTACGTCAAAAATGCCGCTCAAAGTGACGGTACGGAAACGCCGAAAGCGATCATAAACAGGCAGGAAAAAACGAAAGAAACAAAGTAGTAACAGAAGACCAGCGGCGTGACAGCCGCTGGTCATTACCAGGAAATAGCTATTGCAGCATCAGCTCGCAAAGACGGTCTTCCAGATCGATTCTTTTTGCCAGACTTTCACCTAACGCAGATAAGTCCTGTTTCAGATCATCAAGAACAGTTGTTGCACCGCTTTCATACTTATCATTAAACGATACCGCTACTTCTGTGGTGGCTGACAACTCAGGGTAAATTTCTTCTGCGGCTGACAATGCAGGATCTTGGTTATCGGCATCTCTGAACAGACATTCGCAAATGCCAAAATGACCAAGAGAAACATAGTCAATGAGTATTTCAGAAAACCGGGCCAGCTTCTTTCTAACTGTCGGGTTAGCCGAAAAAGGCATCAGCTCGGCGACATGACAATATAAAGACCAAACCTCTTGTCTTTCATGTTGTAATTCGGCTATCAACTGATGAGCCTGTTGCTTTCTTTCCGGATTAAGTTGAACTGCAATCGACATTAGCGGCCTCCTGATTTTAGTTAGTGACTTTAATTTATGTCGATTCTCACGAAAGCGCAACAATTAATTAAAATATAAGGTAATTTTATAAACATCTCAGTTATTATTCCCAGCTATAATCGATATGATTTGCTGAAACGAGCACTATTATCCGTATACTCGCAAACCTTATTACCGGCAGAAGTTGCGGTAATCGATGACGGCTCAACCGATGAAACGGAAGTGATGCTCCGCCAGGAATTTCCCCAGATAAATTATCACTATCAGCAGAATCTCGGCGTCAGTGCGGCACGTAATCGTGGCATACAGCAAGCAACCGGCGACTGGCTGGCTTTTTTGGATTCCGATGATGAATGGCTGCCTGAAAAACTGGCTAACCAAAAAGCGGCGCTGACGGCCAACCCTGAATACAAGGTTTGTCACACTGAAGAGAACTGGATACGCAATGGAACTCGGGTTGATGTGCCCAGAAAGTACACTAAAAAAGGCGGTTGGATATTTAGCCATTGTTTACCGCTCTGCGCGATATCGCCGTCCACTGTCTTAATACACCGCTCGGTATTTACAAATGTCGGCCTGTTTGACGCACAATTGCTTGCCTGTGAGGACTATGACTTATGGCTCAGAATCACAGCCAGTTACCCGGTTTTATTGGTTGAACAACCGCAAATAAACAAACATGGGGGTCATGAGGATCAGTTATCCAACGCGTTTTGGGGCATGGACCGCTTTAGAATCAGTGCCTTGAAAAAAATCATTGATGAAGGTCAATTATCCGAGCAAAACCGGCTGGTAGCCGTCAACATGCTGGTAAAAAAAGCCACTATTTATCTTAACGGCGTTATAAAACGCGGAAAAACCGATGAAGCAAATTATTACCGGCAGCTTATTAAGCGCTATGCAATAAACGCTGTTTAGACTATTTGATTCTAAAACTACAGTTGCAATCGCCCTTGGCCATGCAACTTGATTGCTCAACTTCTTTATCCAGTAACGCAGACATAAGCGACACATCGAACTCGCAAATGTCATGATGTTTCTGCGCCAGATCGTGATAGATACAATTGTAAGCCTGCATATTGGGGCCTCCAGCTTCAGGCTCCATGTCTACTTTCACTTGAAAACCAAGATCGGCCATCACTATAGCCAGCTCGCCAACACGTTCATTTAAATCTTTTCCTGCAAACCTGCCCTGCAGCTTATCCGCCAGCTTGCTGCCCAATTTTTGCATATAGGCTTTAAATCGTTCAGGGCCTATTTCCTGTTGTAAATCGCTAAGAATTAATGCCGAAAACCAGGCATATTGCTTTGGGAAATAATTGTTGCCTTTATCGGTTATCACGTAAATGGTCACCGGGCGACCGGCTGTCTTATTGAGCGTACTTTTCTTAATGTAGCCATCCCGTTCAAGAACAACAAAATGCTGCTGTACACCCGTTCTGGAAATATCCAGCGCCTTAGCCAGTTCATCGACGCTCAAGCCATTTCTATTCTCAAGCAAATGTTCAAGTATCTGGTGTTGGCGGGAGCTTATCTTTTGAAGCATCGGCGGATTCATCCTTTCGTCATAACTTTATTGTTGAGTATAGAGTCATAATAGCCCATTATGACAGATATAACTTGTAAAAGTTTTATATAGCAAAAAACCGTCTGTTGTTATACACTTCTATATGAGCAAGCTTGCTTAAATAATAATAATGATATTACATAATACCGGAGACAATAATGAGCGACACCCAAGAAACAACTTCAACCCCATCACTCTACGAACAACTCGGCGGCGAAGCGGCTGTTAATGCTGCCGTTGATATTTTTTATCGCAAAGTATTAGGTGATTACCGCATTAACCGTTTTTTCGACAATTCCGACATGGAAAAACAAGCCGCCAAACAAAAAGCTTTTTTGACCATGGCATTTGGCGGCCCAAACAACTACAACGGCCAAGATATGCGCAATGCTCATGCCCATCTGGTCAAAATGGGCTTGAATGCAAGTCATTTTGATGCGGTCATGGAACATCTTGGCGCAACATTAACCGAGTTAAATGTACCGGCAGATCTGATCGCTAAAGCTGCTGCTATTGCGGAAAGCACACGCAACGACGTTTTGGGCAAATAACTGAAATACCAGGTGGAGACTATGCGAAGCATAACTATTGGCGAATCAACATTTTCCTGCCAACCGGATGAGACTGTATTGGAAACCCTGTTAAGGGAAAACGTGCAAGTACCTTATGGTTGCCGTCAAGGTCTTTGCCAAGCCTGCATGATGCGCAGTCTTGATACCCCTCCACCTGTCTCTTCTCAAGTCGGTCTTAAAGATACCTTACAAAAGCAGAAATATTTTTTGGCTTGCGTTTGTCATCCTGAACAAGATATGACCGTTGCCTTGCCCAGCCAGCAAGGTGCTTCAGTTGAAGCGGTCGTTATCAAAAAACGGCTGTTAACGCCGGATATCGTACATTTGGTTTTGGAATACCAAACCCCGTTTAATTTTTTCGCAGGCCAGTTTGTTAATTTAAAACGTCCCGATGGCTTAACCCGCAGCTATTCGATTGCAAATATCCCGCATCCTAAAAACACTCTGGAATTTCATATTCGCCGCTTGCCGAATGGTCAATTCAGCAGTTGGGTCTACGACGAAGTGGAGTTAGGCGCTCAATTAACCCTCTCAGAAGCACAAGGTTCTTGTCATTATCTACCCGGACGAGCAGAGCAACCCCTGCTGCTGGTCGGAACAGGCAGCGGCTTGGCGCCGCTTTACGGCATTATTGAAGACGCTTTGGCGCAAGAACACTCGGGACCTATCCATTTGTTCCACGGCAGCCGCGATCTTAACGGTCTCTATCTGATTGATGAAATGCGTGAACTTGCTGAGGAGTTTGATAACTTCCATTACATTTCCTGCCTTTCCGGGGAAGAGATTGAATCGAATCATGTCCGAGGCCGCGCACATGATATTGCCTTATCATCCATTGAAACGCTGAACGGATGGCGCGTGTTCCTGTGCGGACATCCGGAAATGGTCAACCAGACCAAAAAAATGGCATTTATGAAAGGCGCGTCCATGGCAGATATTTACACCGACGCGTTCCATGTGATGCAGGAAAATAAATAAACAAAGGCAACTGTCGCTTACTGCAAGCGACATTCGACCTTATGAATAAACTAAGTCCACCCCGAATTTTTATCTACGCGGCATTGCCTTGTGAGGCCAAGCCACTGGTTGAGCATTTCAATTTAAAAAAAGACACAACTGTTCAGCCGTTTGCAGTTTATCTCAATCAAAACATCTGCCTGACAGTAACCGGACTCGGAAAAAGCGCAATGGCTGCCGGATTGGCCTATACCCAGGCCTTGTTTGCTTCAGTTGAATACCCGGTCCTGGTCAATATCGGTATCGCCGGACATAAAGACCATGCCATAGGTAGCCTGTTTTTAATCGATAAAATTACCGACGCCGATAGCCGGAAAAGCTATTATCCGCCGCTGGTTTTTACGCCACCCTGCCCTGCTGCCGGCCTCCAAACAGTTTCAAGAAATCAACTTTACTAGT
>CAZJOY010000065.1:0-17582 GCA_964547705.1 uncultured Methylobacter sp.
TTCAAACTGTTCAGCAAGGTCATGCATTATTTCAGAAGCTAAGCAAAGTGACGGATCGCTATCTGGATGTTAATTTGTTGTTTGCCGGTGCAGTACCTTATGATGAGTATTTGCGTAAATCGGTTCAAAAACAAACCCCGGTTGTTGTCGGCTTTCCTAGAAGCAAAGCTTCTCTCGCACTGAAGGCAATAGCTGCAAGAATTAATACTTGGCCGTTAAAATCTCAGGCCGGTGGTTATATTGAGTTCTTTATTGAAAGAATGATTCAATACGGCTCCCAAAAGGATGTCGCATGAGCGGCGTGGCAATGTACACTTCGGTCCAGGCTGGAGGCACCGATCAGCGTGTCATGCAGCATGCGCCATTAGTTAAACGCATTGCCTATCATTTATTAAGCAAATTGCCCGATTCCGTTCAGGTCGATGATTTGATTCAAGCAGGGATGCTCGGATTACTGGAAGCTATCAAGAATTATGATGCCTCGCAAGGAGCCAGCTTTGATACCTATGCCGGCATTCGTATCCGCGGTTCCATGCTGGATGAGGTCAGGCGTAGCGACTGGACTCCTCGTTCTGTGCATAAAAAATCGCGGATGGTTAGCGATGCGATCCGGGCAATCGAGAATAAAACCGGGCGCGAGGCAAGAGATGTCGATGTGGCTAAGTATTTAGGCATATCCATTGATGAATATAATCACATTTTGCAGGATTCAAGCAGTTGCCGCGTATTCAGTGTCGAAGAATTGGCGCAGGATGGGGATCGTTACCTGGATGAAACTCTGGATCATGAAGAAGGGCCAGTAGACGGTTTAAGTCGCGCAGGTTTTCAGCAGGCATTGGCAGATGCGATCATGGCCTTACCCGAACGCGAGCGTTTGGTTATATCGCTTTATTATGATGAAGAACTTAACTTGCGTGAAATAGGCGAAGTTCTAAATATTAGCGAGTCCAGAGTCAGCCAAATCAGTAGCCAAGCCGTGTTGAGATTGCGTTCAAGATTGTCTGAATGGACCGATTGATCGTTTTTAGTTGGTAGACTGAAAACTAAAAATGGATATTTTAAGTATTGCTGGTGTTCTTATTGGTATCGGCGCGATTCTGTTGGGAATCATATTGGACGGCGGCGATATCAATTCACTGGTCAATGTGCCTGCACTTGTCATTGTCTTTGGAGGGACGATTGGCGCAACACTTCTGCAATTTCCACCGGCTGTTTTTATCAGAAGCATAAAAATGCTCCCGTGGGTATTAAGACCCAAAAAACTGAATCTCTCTGAGCAAATTGGCCGAGTAATTCATTGGAGCTATCTGGCGAGAAAGGAAGGTTTGCTAGGTCTTGAAAATACCCTGCCCGATGAAGAAGATCCGTTTATAAAAAAGAGTCTACAGTTGTTAATCGACGGAAGTGATTCTGATGCGATCCGCGATATATTGGATTTGGATATATCTTCGAAAGAAAGTATGGGCTTACAGGCAGCAGGATTGTATGAGGCAATGGGAGGTTATTCGCCTACAATCGGTATTCTTGGTGCTGTGATGGGATTGATTCATGTCATGCAGAACCTGACCAATCCAGAACTTTTAGGCCAGGGCATAGCAACCGCTTTTGTCGCGACTATCTATGGTGTAGGCTCCGCTAATTTGATTTTCTTGCCGATTGCCAACAAATTAAAGGCTCATGTACTTGAATTAACTCAATTTAGGGAAATGTTGGCTGACGGCATTATCTCTATCGCAGAAGGCGAAAATCCAAGAAATATCAAGCTGAAATTGAGCGGTTATCTGCATGATTCATATAAAGACTAGACTATGAGAGCGAGGCGCCGGAAAAGACAGACAGCGCATACGAATAATCATGACCGATGGATGGTCTCTTACGCGGATTTTATAACCCTACTATTTGCCTTTTTTGTGGTCATGTACGCAATTTCTTCGGTCAATGAAGGAAAGTATAAAACTTTGGCCGACTCATTAGGCGAAGCATTTTCGAATAAAGAACAACAAGGCAATAAGATTAACCCCATTCAGATAGGCTCATTGCCGACAACTATTCAACCGATTCCGTTAGACAATCCAGCAACGGAAGCGGAAGAAAAAAAACGTGAACTGAGCGAAGAGATATTAAAGGAACTAAAACAGTTGAGTCAGGTGTCAGGCCAATTCGAACAGGTTCTGGCGCCATTTATCGATGAGAATCTGATTGCAGTTAAAAAAAACGACTATTGGATAGAGCTGGAAATGAACAGCGAAATGCTGTTCTTGAGCGGTGAGTCTGAATTATCAAAAAAATCAGTGCCCGCGTTGAAAAAAATTGCCGAAGTGATTAATTCTTTGCCAAATATGATTAATATTGAAGGACATACCGATAATGTTCCGATTGATAACAAAAAATTCAGGTCGAATTGGGATCTGTCATCCGCTCGAGCAACCAGCGTTGTACACGAGCTTATTAAAGCAGGCATTAATCCTGCTCGTCTGTCAGCAATTGGTTATGGAGAGTTTCATCCTATTGACGATAACAAGGTAGAGGTAGGCCGGTTTAAGAATAGGCGAGTGGTTCTAGTATTAATGTCTCAGGCTTTTTCCCGTTATGGCGCTAGCGATGAGCAACGCGCCAAATTATTAAATCTGGCTCCATCAGCGACTGCTGTTATTAGACCATGATGCTGATTTAATTAACACTATGGTAGATAACTGCTAATATTAACAAAATCGCTCCAATATCAGTTTTAGGAGGCCGGTATGTTAGAAATACATCCTGTATTACCCTCTTTACCTATTATAAAACCTAAAAAAATTGAGCGGGATGATCATCACCCAGAGAAACAACAGCACAGAAAAAAACAAGAACTGAGAGAACAACGTGCTGAACCCATTCAACATATTGATGAAATTGCTTGATGAAATTGCTTGATGAATAATCCTTTGATAATAGCTCTTGTTATAGAGAGTGTGGTTGTTGTCGTTATGCTCGTGGTGCTGTGCTGGCTAGTGCGTGTCCAACTAAAACTTAAAAACGATTATCTCGCTCTTAATGATATTGTTCAAGGTAACAGCAATGATATTGCCGGCTTGTGTTCGGCAGCATTGACGGTCGATAGCCGAATAGCTACTGTTGATAATCAAATATCTGCTACGTACGAGCAGATTGACGATCTGGCGGCAAAGCTTGCGGAAGTCGAACAAATTGACCAATCTTCTCACCCGTATAGTGGTGATATCCGAAAAGTAAGAAGTGGAGCTAGTGTTAATGAGTTAATGCAAAACTCAGGATTGAGTCACGATGAGGCAGCTTTATTAATTCGTTTGCATGGTTCTAAAACACAATCGTAAAAAGAACCCATTAAAAAAGCCCGGCTATCCTAAGGACAGCCGGGCTTTTTTTAGCGGAAAATTTTAATCTTCGCCGCTAAATACGCCTAGCAGCTGTAACAAGCTCAGGAATAAGTTGTAAATAGAAACATATAAAGAAACAGTGGCTAAAATATAGTTAGTCTCGCCGCCGTGAATTATTTCACTGGTTTGAAATAAAATCATACCTGACATCAGCAAAATAAACATAGCCGATACCGCTAGCGATAAAGCAGGCATAGTGAAAAACATCGACGCAAGACCGGCCAGAAACGCCACCAGTACGCCCACCATCAGGAAACCGCCCATAAAGCTGAAATCTTTACGTGTTGTTAATGCGTAACCTGAAAGGCCCAAGAATATAACGCCTGTACCGCCTAATGCTGTCATGATCAATTCGTGACCATTGCTGAAAGCCTTAATGTACATAGTTAGAATAGGGCCGAGAGTTAAGCCCATAAAGCCTGTTAATGCAAAAACAAAAACCAGACCCAAGCCGCTGTTGCTGAATTTGGTGGTTAAAAACAGCAAACCAAAATAACCAACCAAAGTAATGATAGGGCTAAAATGCGGCAGATTGAAAACCATTGCTGCGCCTGCTGTCATCGCGCTGAACATCAACGTCATCGACAATAACAAATAGGTGTTTCTCAGAACCTTATTGGTTGCCAGTATATCGGCTTCCGGACGTGAAATAGCTGTATTTAAGCTCATTTTATTTGGACTCCTTAAAAAATGAAGGGTTAACAGAAAAGATAGACCGCTAAATCTTACAAGAGTTTGACCGTCTTTGTAAGAATATTTAGTAGAATATTGGCTTATTGAAAGAATGATTTTTTACAATGCTGGATTATGACAGAAAACACACAAATAACGCCTTATGAGCTGATAGGTAAAGAGGCTGCGATACGCAGTTTGGTTGAGCGGTTTTATTTCTTTATGGATACTTTGCCTGAAGCCTCTGGAATTAGGGCGATGCATGCTGCGGATTTGTCGGGTGCGCATGACAAACTGTTTAAATTTTTGTCCGGCTGGCTGGGCGGTCCCGATTTATTTATTCAG
The DNA here is from genome assembly GCA_964547705.1 of uncultured Methylobacter sp. GTDB lineage: Bacteria > Pseudomonadota > Gammaproteobacteria > Methylococcales > Methylomonadaceae > Methylobacter_A. Next base: position 4,413 of record CAZJOY010000065.1, read on the forward strand.
GAATACGGCCATCCAAGGTTGCGGCAACGGCATTTTCCTTTTGCGATAGATGCAAGTGCTAGAGACCAGTGGATGTTGTGTATGAATAAAGCTTTAAATGAAATAACCATGGATGAGCATTTCAGGGAGAATTTAACCCAGGCCTTGCAGCAGTTGGCAACCCATATGATTAATCAGGATGAATAGAATTGTGGATTGATTTAATCCAGAAGATTAGGGCGCGCCGTGCCCGCCAAAGAGGAGTTAAGCGATCCCGGACAGAAAAGGCGCGCACGGTACGCCCTACGCTATAAATGCTTATGCCAAAGCAGGTAATAGTATTTTTTTACCCCAGCAACATAGAGAACCGCCATTTCTAATTTAGCATTTTCCTACCAGATTCGACGCAGCCTGCGGGCCACGCAGATGCGCATCGTCGTAACGCTCGGTAAAGTCGAAGTTGTCGCTCCACCCAGAGTTTCCGAGCATAGAATCGATCAGTTCGTTCAGATCAAACAACAGTGGATAGTCCAAACCTTGGCTAAAATTGAAGCCAATAGCCTGCATCATAAAAAATTGGCTCCGGCTGTTTATAATCATGGCGCTAAAGTTCCTTATCAAGGCGCATCGTATAAACTGGCAGTAAAATCCACAAAATTAAAAAGAATAAAAATAGAATTCAACCAGAAATTTATTGCCCACGTGCCCGATGCATTGATCATTAAAGATCACAGCGCAGAGATAAAAGAAGCACTAACTCGCTGGATGAAAAAGGAGTCTAAAAGCCAGGTAGAGCATTTCGTAAAGCAGCACGCGGAAAGAAAACAGTTGTTTCCGCAGACGATTAAAATTAAAACCCAAAAAAGCCGATGGGGCAGTTGCGGCATTCATAACGACATCAACATCAATTGGCTGCTAATCATAGCTCCTCCCGAAATTTTGGAATACGTGGTAGTGCATGAGCTTTGCCATATCAAAATCAGGAACCACTCCGCTCATTTCTGGGCCTTGGTTGCCGAACATTTACCGGATTATCAAAGTAGACGGCATTGGTTGAAAAATCATGGGAGTAGTTTGATGATGGGGTTGTGATTTAGGAAGCTTGGGCCAATTTTGGCTTATTCAACAACGCCAATTTAGATGCTAAATAATCGAAAATTAAGACATTAAATCGCAATAAAAAATAAATATGAAAATTCGCGTGATTATAAAAAAATTATCAAACCCTCGTGTAAGAAGACGATTAAAAATTGGCCTCTTTGTTTATAGTTGCCTGATTATACTGGGTGTGTTGTTTAAGGTTGTCTACGATATTGGTCATTTTAACGCGCAGTCACTTAAAAGTGATCAAATTGCTGAGCTACCTACTACGTATCCAGTGCTGACAATGGAATCTGCTCAGCGTATTGTGTCCGGTGCGCTGAAAGAAGACCCTAATAACCCAAAAACAATTGTAGATCAGGTAATTGATAATGATCATAAACTTTCAACCATTATTATTGAATATAACAAGATAAAAAAAATCGCTTGGATTATAGATTTGCATTTGTTTTTTACCGGCGATCTATTCAATAACGAAGGTTATAATTTAACCGAAGGTATTGAGCATCAACATAATATCAATCGTGGTGATCGTTGAGTGCACGCAACAGCACTAGTCTGGGCACTTAAACAAAAACTTGTGGAAATTTCAAAGAATCGTTCTGTATTTGGTCGAGCTGAACGCCTCAGGTCGGCCAAAAGCGGTTTTTAAAAATAGACTATGCTACCCGCTCCTAGATAATAACGTATTTGTTCAGACTTACCCCAACAGTCCATACCGTTTTCCTCTTAAGTCATACACCAGAAATGATCATAGCTCCTGGTGATGAAGTAGAATTTAAAATAAAACAAAGCTAAGGAGAGCCGATCATGGCTTTAGTATCATTACGACAACTTTTGGATTATGCGGCGGAGAATAGCTTTGCCGTACCTGCGTTCAATATCAGTAACATGGAGCAAGTTCAAGCTATTATGCAAGCGGCTGATGCGTGCAATAGCCCTGTGATTATGCAAGGCTCAGCCAGCGCAAATAGCTATGCCGGCGAAGTAGTTTTACGCCCGCTGAAAATCGTGGAAACGGAGCGTAGCGGAGTGGCGATTTTTAGTCCCCGGAAGCGATAGGGCATGTGTTTTCACGCAGCTTGCGGAGTGAAAATGCAGGCTTTCCGACATCGCGTCGAGTCATTGCGAGAACGATGGTGTCTACCCCTTGTTGGGTAGACGGCGAGTGAAGCAGGACGGCCGGGGCCGCCGCAGGCAATAATGGCCAGGATTTTTCGCTGCTAAAATCGGACGGATCCATTTTAGCTGTCGCGAAAAATCCTGGCGCGCTTGATTTGATCCTTGCCGCCGTTGAACAATATCCTCATATCCCGGTCGTCATGCATCGGGATCATGCACCCACACCTGCTATCTGCGCACAAGCTATCCAGTCAGGCTTCAGTTCAGTCATGATGGATGGGTCTTTGCTGGACGATATGAAAACGCCGTCCTCTTTTGAATATAACGTGGATGTTACCCGTAGTGTAGTCAAGATGGCGCATGCTTGCGGCGTATCGGTCGAAGGCGAAATCGGCTGCTTAGGTTCATTGGAAACAAAAACTCAAAATTCATCAGAACCACTGGATCACAGCCGGTTGCTGACCGATCCCGATGAAGCGGTTGACTTTGTAAAGCAAACTCAAATCGATGCATTAGCTGTAGCCATTGGCACCAGTCATGGTGCTTATAAATTTAGCAAACCGCCTACCGGCGAAGTTTTGGTTATCAGCCGATTAAAAGCATTACAGCAACGCTTGCCTAATACTCACTTCGTCATGCATGGATCAAGTTCAGTGCCGCAAGACTGGCTAAAAATCATCAACGAGCATGGCGGCGACATTCCCCAAACGTATGGCGTGCCTGTTGATGAAATTGTTGAAGGGATTAAATACGGTGTTCGCAAAGTCAATATCGATACCGACTTACGTATGGCTTCCACCGGCGCGATTCGCCGATATATAACGCAACCGGAAAACGCGTCAGAATTAGACGCACGCAAAATTTATAAGGCGGCCAGAGACGCGATGCAAGCGCTTTGTCAGGCACGATATGAAGCATTCGGCTCAGCTGGACACGCCACTAAAATTAAAGCCATTCCATTGGGCGAAATGGTTAAACGTTATACATTAGGATAAGGATGGGCAATCAGCGGGCGGGTTGTTATGACTTTAGCTCATGCTTTCCAAGCCTCATCGGGTGTCCAGTTAAACGCCCAGTTGGGCAGGTCGGATGCCGGCATCGGTCGAGCGATGCCATATCCCTGTGCCAGCACACATCCCATTGGTAACAATTGTGTGCCGTGGGCGATTGTTTCTACCCCTTCGGCGATCACTTGACGATGAAAGGTTGCGCCCAAGCCAATGACACCGTTTACGATAGCCATATCATCTGAATCGACCAACATGCCTCGCACGAAACTTTGATCAATCTTCAGTATGTCTACCGGCAGGTGCCTAAGATAAGTCAATGAGGAATAGCCGGTTCCGAAGTCATCCAGTGCAAAATGCACGCCGAGTTTTAAGCAGGCATGCATGATGGCGGAAACCTCAGTTATATTTTCCAGTGCGCTGGTTTCCAATATTTCTAATTCCAAAGAATTGGGATTAACATCCGGATGTTTGGCCAATAGCGTTGACAGACTGGAAACAAAGTCTTGCTGCTGTAATTGGTATGCGCCAACATTCACACTGACAGGGATATTCAGCCCCGCAGCTTGCCACTCGCTCATCTGAGCCAATGCGGTGGCTATCACCCACTCGCCCAGATCCACACTGAGCGGGTGGCTTTCGATGACAGGTAGGAAGTCTGCCGGTGGCAGTAAACCGCGTTCAGGATGCTGCCAGCGGATTAGCGCTTCGGCGCCGACCACTTCGCCAGTCTTCATGTTTACTTTCGGCTGGTAATACAGCACAAACTCTGGCTGATCCAGGGCACGACGAATCTGTTCGAGACTATCTCGCTGGGTTTTTATGGCCTCGTCATGGCTGACGTCAAATAAATGGTAACGGTTCTTGCCCATCTGCTTGGCGATATACATGGCCTGATCAGCATGGCGCATCAACAGGTCGGCATCCGCGTCGTCTTGAGGATAGAGCGTGATGCCTATGCTAGCGGACACTTGCAAGCTAACATTATCAACCATAACCGGGTCAGCAGCCGCTTTGAGCAGACGAGCCAAAACCTGTTCAACGTCTACCATTTGTTCCAGATTGATCAGAACTGCCACAAACTCATCACCACCAATACGGGCTAGCGTGTCTTCTTCACGTATTGCTTTTTGCATGCGTTGTGAAATTACTTTCAGCAGTTCATCTCCTACTTCATGGCCGTGGGTGTCATTCACCGCCTTGAAGCCGTCCAGGTCGAGATAAGCCACAGCCAGCGACAGGTTGCGTCGTTCGCTCTGAATCATAGCCTGTTGTAGACGGTCAGCCAGCAGTACGCGGTTAGACAGGTTGGTCAGCACATCGTAGTGGGCCATATGTTCAAGTTGTTGTTGATATTCTTTCACCGCCGTAATGTCATCTATCATGCATAAATGGCGTGCTGACACATGTTCTTCCCTGAGCGGCACGATCGTCATATTGATCCAGACAAATGAACCGTTCGGTCGTATATACCGTTTGTCCATCTTAAAACCCGGAATCTCCCCAGCATTAAGTCGAGCCATGTTGTCCATATCCTCCTGCACATCATCCTTATGTGTGATGCTCATCCAGTCTATGTTGGCCATTTCTTCGACAGTTCTGCCGATAATCTCTGCAAACCGATGATTAACTTCGTAGATTTTTCCGGTATACGAGTCAATCAAAGCAATGCCAATCGGAGACTGGTTAAAGATTCCGCTAAACTTTGATTGACTTTGCTTAAGGGCTTCTTCCGCTACTTTGCGGTCTGTGATATCAACATTGGTGCCGAGCATCCGCACGGGTAGGCCACTATCGTCGCGAAATACCTTGGCAACGGCTTTGATGCGCCGAATATCACCGTTTGGCCAGCGCACACGAAACTCGGTGTCGAAAGGCTTTTCACCCGAGAGTGCTGCCTCAACTTCCCTGTCCCCGCGTTCAAGGTCATCAGGATGTAAGGCCGCCCTCCATGCTTCCTCGGTACCCGAAAAGTCTTCGCGACGGATATGGTAGAGCGCATACATCGAATCGTCCCATATCATCACTTGGGTTTGCAGGTTCCAGTCCCAGATGCCAACGCCATTATGGAGGGTGGCTAATGACAGACGTTCTTCTTTTTCTTGTAGCGCCTCCTGTGCAAGTCGACGCTCAGTGATTTCATCCTGCAATTGTAGATTCTGACCGTCGAGATCGTCCTGTGTCAGCCGATAGCTTTTCTCTGTCAATACCATCCACCAGACAACCATGCCTAGCAGAATCAGAATGGTGAAATAAATGCTTAGGAAGCTCTTTTTAAGTTGCACCAAGGTATTGGGGGTAAGAGATGCTGTAAGCTCTTGCTGTAAGTACGCCATGCCGAAAGCTATGCCAATCAGGCCGGCAAGAAAGCCGAAAATAGAGAGAAAGCGAAATCCTCCAGATGCTTTCAGCGCCTCAAACCAGTGTTCCAGCCAGAATGTTGGGGGATTCTTAGGTTTGCATCCATCATTGCAACGTGCATCCAGAGTGCAACACAGCGAACAAATGGTGCCGTTATATTCCGGGCAATGGCTTGTGTCCTGATGTGAATAGTGCTGACTGCAAACGATACAAGCATTTGACGCATGAGCCGTAGCATCGCAGGGCCTTAATGCAAGATAAAACCGGCTTTTAGTCAAGAATGCAATCACCGGCGCCAACACCATAGCTAATCCCAACGCGATAAAAGGCGAAAACGCTTGTGGCATGGGCCCCCAGACGCCTAGAAATGCGGTTATCGATGCTATAGATGCGATCAACATCGCAACAGTGCCGACCGGGTTGATATGGTGCAAGTGCGAGCGTCTAAATTCGACATAAGCCGGGCTTAAGCCCAGTGGTTTGTTGATCACCAGATCGGCGGTCAGCGCACCAATCCAAGCCACGGCCACATTGGCATACAGCCCTAGTACTTTTTCGAGCGCGATAAAAACATTCAGCTCCATCAGTAGCAAGGCGATGGCGATATTGAATATCAGCCACATTACTCGTCCTGGGTGACTGTGCGTTATTCGAGAGAAGAAGTTTGACCATGCGAGCGAGCCGGCGTAAGCATTGGTTACGTTGATTTTAATCTGCGAGACCACAACAAACAGGATTGTTACTGCCAGTGCAACGGCTGGGCTAGAGAATACGTAGCCAAAACCGGTCAAATATATCTGCGTCGGTTGATGGGCATCAGCGATGGAAATGCCTTGCGATATAGCCAAAAAGGCAAGAAATATTCCGCCAAGTTGTTTGGCGACTCCGAGAATAATCTAACCAGGGCCGGCAACCAGCAGTGAAAACCACCATTTTTTATGATTATGCGGGCCTTTATCCGGCATGAAACGCAAGTAATCGACCTGTTCACCAATCTGCACAATCAGGGAAAACGATACGGTAGCGGCTGTGCCAAATAAAAGTGGGTCGAAACTTGCGCCACTGGGCGACTCACCGGCAAAGTCAAGCCATTGATGAAACGTTTCCGGCGCCTTGTGGTAGACGAAGGCGTAAGGCGCCACCAGTAAAGCCAGCCACAGTGGCTGTGTCCAGGCTTCCAATTGGTTGATCAGGGTAACGCCAAAGAATACTAATGGAATGATGAGCAAAGAGCACACCACATAGCCGTAGGTTACGGGCAGATGGAAATACAACTCCAGTGCCTGCGCCATAATGGCCGCTTCGAGCGCAAAAAAAATAAAAGTGAATGAGGCATAGATGAGTGAGGTAATGGTAGAGCCAACATAACCAAAGCCGGCACCCCGTGTCAGCAGGTCAATATCCAGATTGTATTTTGCTGCATAGTAAGAAATAGGTAAATTGGTTAGAAAGATAATCAGCCCCACCACCAGAATCGCCAGTAACGCATTGCTAAAGCCATAACTGATGGCGATGCTGGCACCGATAGCCTCTAGCGCCAGAAATGAGATGCCGCCGATTGAGGTGTTAGCAATAAGCAGCTCCGGCCACCTTCTGAATGTATTTGGCACATAGCGTAACGCGTAATCTTCGATGGTGTCTTCACGGACAAAACGATTGTAATTACGTCGAGGCGTGCTTATACGATGGATTCTCTGCCTGTCTATATTCATTTCTTTGGAGCGTGGATCAAGTGCATCAAAAACGGATAACCGAGAATAATAACACGTAAGCCAAAAGGTACTGTCGCGAAGTTTATTTTCCAATACAAAGGTTAAGACTATCTGCTTTCTCCAACTGGTTAGGTTCAGCTTGGAAAATAACGACAGTTGCTCTTGTTATAGGGAGACATGCTTCGGGTGGGAGTATAGAGCCAGGTAGAACCAATGTTGAGTTAGGCATTAACTCGTTAGGAAGACTATAATTTAACGCAGCATTTTGAATAGTGTACTCGTAAAGGCGCTGTCTATTAGCACAGCGCCTTTATGATAAAAGCTCGCCGGCAATCCTAAAAAAAACGACCATTGATAAGAAAGTGGGCGGCGATGCTGCCGAAGTAGCCCAACACGATGACTGGTGTCCATTTCAAGTGGCTGGTGAAGGTGTAAATTCCTTTAGCTTGTCCCATCAAGCCAACGCCCGCTGCGGAACCGACTGCCAACATGCTGCCACCCACGCCGGCAGTCAATGTGACCAGCAACCACTGGCCTTCGGATATATCAGGTGCCATGGTTAGAACGGATAGCATAATCGTGCCGTTATCCACGAACGCTGAGGCGATGCCCACCAGAATATTAGCTATAGTGGGATCGACTCCGCCGTATAGATGATGGGAGGCCACTTCCATATAGCCGATGAAGCTCAAGCCTCCGACGCCGACCATGACACCATAGAAAAACAGCAGAGTGTCCCATTCCAGGTTGGCGACTTTTTGGAAAATATCGAAAGGCAGTTCCTCAGTCAGTTGTTGATTTCCCTCTGCTTGCGGATTGTTCATGTATTTCATCGGTGCAAAATGATCGATTTTGGCATCGGCTGCCAATTCCACTGGCACCAAAATTGGATGGGAATCTCGAGTTTTTTGCAGGTAATAGCTGAAAAACTTCAAATAGGTCAAACCCATCATCATTCCGGCTGCAGGCGGCAGGCTCAGGAAGTTTTCAAAGCAAGCCGATGTAATGATGGTTAATACAAACAAGAAGATGATTACCCAGCCGCCTCGTTTCATCTCCTGAGCTTCCATTACCGCCGCGGGCCTTTCTTGCGGAATAAAAAAATGCATGATACCGGCAGGTATTGCGAAGTTGACGATAGCTGGAATTAACAGCGTAAAGAAATCGCCAAAAGGCACTACGCCTTTTTGCCATACCAATAAGGTGGTGATATCGCCAAAGGGGCTAAATGAGCCGCCTGCATTGGAAGCGACCACAACATTGATACAGGATAAAGTAACAAAGCGCGGGCATCCTTTGCCCATCGCCAGAATAACCGAACCCATCAGCAATGCGGTAGTCAGGTTGTTGCATCCGGAAGAAATAAAGAACGCCTGGAAGCCGGTAATCCAGAATAATTGCCGATAGCTGAAGTTTTTGCTTAATAGCCAGACCCGCAGGCTATCAAACACGCCGCGGTCTTCCATGGCGTTCAAGTAAGTCATCGAAACCATGATGAACAAGAACAGCTCGCCATAACTCTCAAGCGTAGCGCGAAACGCAGTTCCGGCTTGCTCATTCATTCCTGCCTTGGTATAGAAAATGGCAATAAATATCCAGATAAGGCTTGCCGCAAATACCATAGGCTTTGACTTTTTCAGCTCGGTCACTTCTTCGGTCATGGCAAGGATGTAGGCAACAGCAAAAACTATCAAAGCGAGATAACCCGCCCAATGCTGAGTCAAATCGAACTGCTGCGCTTGGCTAATAGCCGCCGATTCATCGGCCGCGATTGCTAGGGAAGGAAAGGCTAGGGCGAGTAATAGTGGATTATATTTTGAGCAAAGCGCCATTTTCAGCAACTTAGTAGGCCGGCAATTAAATACGGTAAAGCTGTGTTTATCCGGCATGTTTATTTTGAAGGGCAATAATGCAAGCATCAATAAGATAAAATTGGATAAAAACACTTCAATCTGCATATACCACTCACAAAAATATAAAAGATTAGCGGAACGGTGAAGATTCTGGACTAATTTAATAAGGATATTATATTTGAAACAGCTCCGGCGTATGCTAAATAAATGCCGATCCGTTGTTGTTAAACATTGGCCGGACGCGCGTTGGACACATTCAAGTGATTTTTCTATTCAGCTTTTTTATGTTCTTTAAGTTGCTGTAAAAGTTCAATACCTTTTACCCGCTGCACTCTTATAATTTTCAATTCAGTCTGATAATGCTCCCTTAATCCATCGTCGTCAGTCTGTTGCAGGGCATGGGTTATCTTGCGTTCTTTCTTCTTGAGCTTAAGTAGGATTTTTTTTAATTCTTCGATATGCTGTTTTTTCTTGTGTATATCAGTATCAAAAAAAATATGTAATTTATGGAATAACTTTTCTATTTTCATGACTGGAATGACGGATTAGAAGGAGTTAAAAGATCTACGAGCAGGTGCTATTTTGTATCCGCCGTTTGAATAATGTCATTAATTTCTGTGTCATTTAGAGTTAATTGCCGTTCAACTCTCGCAGCATTGCCGTAGGTGCCGTGTAAAAACAGTGTTTCGGCGGCTTTTAGCAGATTTTTTTTAATGCTATGCATATAAGAGCTGTCATTGATCAGGGACGAGCCGGTTTCAGGGGTTATTTTTTGTTCTCTAATTAGCGTTTCGATAGCGCAATTCATTTGTACATCATCGTTTCTAATAGCTGCTTTTAAGGTATCCAATGATAATAGCGGTAATTCATTGCTCTCAATTTCATGCCTGAAATTCTCAATCTGCTGGATGTGTAAGGCTATTTGATAAGCAATTTTATTGTATTCGTTTATCGTAGCTTGATTGCTCGATGTTTTGAATCGAGTCCAGTTTTTTTGTAAGTGTTTGGTGTCCTTAATCGCTTCCACAAGGTGTTTATTAGCCTCGCGTAGCCAGGATAGTTTGGATGATTGAGCCATTTGCCAAGTGAATCCGACTTGACTGATAAAGGCAATGATAGCGCTGTATATGCCTTTTATTCTCTTTTCATAACTGGCATCGATGTCGTATTCGATAGAATGATTGTTTCGCTCTATGAGTTGTATAAGTGAGCCGTTTGTTTGAAGATCGTATCTATATAAGCCGAAAGTACGCAAAATGATATAGATAGCATTTTCATATAAATGGATGCTTTCCAGTCTGACCGATTCAACCACTGTTTCAGGAAAATCCTTGGCGGAAGCGCCCAAGTATTTGGGTTTAAAAATATTTGAGCGTTTTTCTATAAATATTTTTTCCAACAACATAATCTGTTGGTTGATAAATGGAAAAAATAGAATGATACCGGACAGGTTAAACAGGCTATGAAAGGTTGCCAACTTCATCGCTTTGTCTGTAGCGGCAATGCCCAGATATGCGCTAAGTTTATCAACAATAATGGCAAAATCTTTAACAAAAAATAGCACGAAAATCCCGGTAAACAGGTTAATTAAAAGGTGTGAGCCAGCCAGACGTTTACCTTGAATATTGGCGCCCAGAGAAGCAATGATTGCGGTAACAGTGGTGCCGATATTAGCGCCTATAACGAGCGCCAACGCATTGTCATAAGTAATTTGATGAACGGAAACCGCCGTAATGGTCAATAGTATAGTGGCATGGCTGGACTGCATAATAATGGTGGCTATGATTCCTATAGCCGTGTAAGTCAGCAATCCTTTGACGCCAGGCATGGCGTAATTTGCCAAGTTTATTGTGCTTTCAAAGTGTTCGAAACTGTCTTTCATATAGTGTATGCCGAGTAGCAGAAAGCCCAGGCCGGTAAGAACATAGCCTATGCCTTTTAATTGTTTGCCGCTTTGGAATATGCATAAAACGCCAAAAACCAGTAGCGGCATGGCATAGGTAGCAATATTGACTTTCAGTCCCAGTCCTGCAATCAGCCAAGCACCGGTTGTCGTACCCAGATTGGAGCCGAAAATAATGCCGATACCGGCGGCTAAGTCGAGCAAGCCTGCACTCAGGAATGAAACAGTAATAACTGAAACTAAGCCGCTGGACTGCATCAAAGTAGCCGACAGAAAGCCAAAGCCGAAACTTTTCCAAGAAGTATCGGTGGTTTTTTGCAGGATTCGTTCCAATACACCGCCGGTGAAAGCCTTAAATCCTTGCTCCAGGGATAACATGCCGAACAGGAATATCGAGACCCCTGCCGCAATGCCCTTAAATGCATCGCTTAGCCAAAAACCGTAAGACAGCAGTAGGATGACAGTCAGCAAAAGGGCTTTGTGCATGGGGGTATTATAAGATTTTAAATAGAAGGCGGACTGAGTGTTCGCCTGTGCCGGCTAGATGGGCGGTTGTTTGGTGCCGGTCAATTTAATGTGTACTGCATCACCGACAGTTAATTGTCCGCATTGATCATGTAAAGCATTTTGTCCGAAATAAACTTTATTTTGCCATTTTCTAGTGCGGTTAAGCGTGGTCAGAGGTTCTTTGCCAATTTGAGCAGTTTCCGGATCGATGGTCGGAATGGCGCACCGAGAGCAAGGCTTGGGTAGCCTGAAATTTATCGCATTGATGGTGATTTCGCGCCAAGTGTCTTCCTCGTAAGCGGGGCAGCCTGAAATGACCAGATTAGGCCGGAAACGAGTCATCGGTAAGTTCAGTTGCATTTCATGATTTAATGCAGCTAACGAGCTTTCTGAAATAATCAGGAAAGGAAAGCCGTCAGAAAAAGCGACCTGATCGGTAACTTTGGCATAATCAGGATCGACACGTCGAATGACTTCATCGGGTTGGTAAACCAGTCGGCAATCCAGTTTTAAAAAGTCGCTGAGCCATCGGTCCGCTTCTGTTGAAACGCTACGGGCATCGCATTGGTCATGCCAGATGGTGCTGTTAATGATGTGCCCGTCAACAGACTCAAGGGGTAAAGATAAGTTTTCCATGTCCGGTGCGGACAGGATCAGGTTTTTCTCAGTCAGTGCGGTTTTAATTAAAGCCATTTTCGGCAATTTCCGCTGGCTAAGGAATTGCCGGTCATTGTCGATAATCATCCATTTTCTGTCGTACTGAAAGCCTGTTTCAGTGACAGGCCAGCTGTCTGTGCTAATGCCTGCGAGTGACTTTACGGGATAGATCAATATTCCGCTTAATATAAACTGTGTCATTGGCGATAGTATTAACCTAACAATGATTTTACAGCGCCGTCGAATATGTTGCTCTGAGCTGCCTGGGCTTGGGAAGGATTGCTTTGAAAATCAGCAATCAGTTGTTTTAGCGCTTGTTGAGCTTGATCTTTGTTCGTTATTGCGGCCGCTTGATCGCTACTTTTTACAGGTGATGAAGTCGATAGTTTTAATGATGCATTGGAAAGGTTTATTGTTTCTTTGGAAACATTTAAGTCGTTGTCCGGATCATTATTTGATTGGTTTTCGAGCGCGGGTTCATTATTTTCCAGGCTTTTCGTGCGTTGGGTTGAAGCCGTATTAACGAATGCATCGGGTCGTGTTTGTATGCTGCTTGTGTCCATTTCTATCTCCCTTTAGTTTAAGAGGATACCGTAAAAACGGCGGTGTTTTTAGCCTGATTTTTGAAGTCAGGATTATTTTATATTGATGCTGAACTCTTTATTGGTTGAAGTCAATACTCTATATTATAGCTCTGCTGGTTAGAGCAATAAAATTCATCGTATCAAAGCTAAATAGACTGATTTTACAGGCGGGTATGCTAACTTTAGGCTAAATTACTTGAAGACTTTAAAGGCCAGTTTTAGCTGGCTTTATTGAAAAACAAAATAAAGTTAATGAATCCGTTAAAATTAGCGCCTGTGCGATTTATTATTGTTAGGAAATGATGCGATTAATTAACTTGCTTTTTCAGGTAACTATTAAGTTCCTATTTATTATTCAGTTGCTTACTGTTGGATTGGTTTATG
>CAZJOY010000066.1:0-17433 GCA_964547705.1 uncultured Methylobacter sp.
TCAATGCGACCGAGATACCACCGGCCAAAACAGAAGGATTACCTGCCCCATGCTGTAAAAGCGAGGCGAAAATATCGATCATGCCGAATACGGTTCCCAATAGCCCCAGCAACGGACTGACGGCGGCAATAGTGCCCAACGTATTGAGGAAACGTTCCAAGTCATGCACGACCCTGCGGCCGGTTTCTTCAATGCATTCTTTCATGAATTTCCTGCCGTGATGACTATTGGCAAGGCCGGAAGCCAAAATACAACCGAGCGGAGAACTGTTTTTCAATTGCCGCAAAGTTGCATCGTCGAGCTTATTTTCGCGTGATAACCGCCAAACTTGTGGGACAAGCTCGGGCGGCAAAATTTTCTTTCTGCGCAAGGACCAAAAACGTTCCGCAATAATGGCCATGGCAGTAATCGAACAGATTACGATCGGCAACATCATCCAGCCGCCGCTTTTTATAATTTCAAACACATTATTTCCCAAAAAGTTACAGATCGGGTTAACGCAACCCGAAGCTATTTTAACCTAAGACAGCTCTATCTTGAGAACTTTCCCGCCCAACCCAGATATAGGCAATCACAAAAGCCATACTACAAAAAACTGCCGCCATTGAATAGACGAATTGAGCGCCGAATGACTCCCAATAATAACCGCTGTAATAGCTGCCTATCATGCCGCCCAAACCGAAAGTCAAACTGGTATAAAGCGCTTGTCCTTTGCCCTGATGCCGATCGCCAAAATAAAGATGAACCAAATGAATGGCCGCAACATGAACGCCTCCAAAAGTCGCGGCATGCAAGAACTGCGCAAAAAGCAATACCCAGAAATAATCGACGCACCAGGCAATCATCAACCAGCGGGCAACCGCCAGGAAAATGCTGCACAATAAAATCGCCCTCAGGGAGAAACGTTTCAGTAAGCGGCGCATATAAATAAACAAAACAATCTCCGAGAAAACGGCCAATGACCATAAAAAACCTGTCAGGCTCGGCGTGTACTGATAATGTTTCAGATAAATTGAGTAAAAAACGTAATAAGGCGAGTGAGCGAGCTGTAAAAGCATATAAACGATCAAAAAAGCCCATAGTTCAGGCTTTTTCATGATTTGCTTCATGCCGACGGCAACCTGATGGTGAGGCGCTTGGATTGCCGGCGTCATTAAACTGACCACCCAGATCAGTATCATTATTGCGGTAATCGCAATCGGGATAATGTCTAGAGACTGGTCATCCAATAATCGGCCTACTCCCAGTACCGAAACAATAAAACCGATGGATCCCCATAATCTTATCCGGCTATAGTGATGCGCTTTAGTTTTTAAATGGTATAACGTTACGGCTTCAAACTGCGGCAATGAAGCATTCCAAAAACAGCTAAAACCTACTGTTATCCAGACAAACCAGAAATAACCATGAACAAATAGAAATCCGGCAAAAAATGCGGCCGTAAAAAAAGTAGCGATGCGGATAATACGCAGATTTTTTCCGGTGTGGTCGGCAATCCAACCCCAGAGAATGGGGGAAAAAATTCTTGTACCGTTCAATATCGCGGAAAGCTCGCCGATTTGAACGGGATTAAAGCCGCTTTCTTTTAAGTAAAGCCCCCAGTAAGGAATAAACGTTCCTACCGTGGCAAAATAAAAAAAGTAAAAACCTGACAGTCGCCAGTATGGAATTGACATTGAATTATTCATCTTCGTTCGTTCCCGCTCGCTGTATCACTGCGATTAAGTTAAGCCGTTAGTGGTGAGCCTCATTCGACAAGCTCATGACAGGCTTTGACAAGGCCTTTAGTCCTGAGCGTAGCCGAAGGGTCAGGGCGAACGGAACAAGCCTTAATTTAATCGCAGTGATGCAACGAGTGGGAACGAGTGAGGTAAAACTGCCCGTTTATCTTAAAACCGGCAATCCCGATTGAACGTTGATATTTTGAGCCCGATGCCGCAATAGATGATCCATGATCACTATCGCCATCATCGCTTCGGCAATCGGCGTTGCACGGATGCCGACGCAAGGATCGTGGCGGCCTTCGGTGACGACATCGATGGCTTCGCCTTTCAGGTTGATGCTTCTACCCGGCAGCCGCAAGCTGGAGGTCGGTTTTAAAGCGATACTGGCAGTAATTTGT
This sequence comes from uncultured Methylobacter sp., assembly GCA_964547705.1. Classification (GTDB taxonomy): domain Bacteria; phylum Pseudomonadota; class Gammaproteobacteria; order Methylococcales; family Methylomonadaceae; genus Methylobacter_A. The sequence continues at coordinate 2,123 of CAZJOY010000066.1, forward strand.
TGACCGCTGGAAATGCCGCCCAAGATACCGCCGGCATGATTGCTTAAAAAGCCGTCCGGAGTGATCTCATCGCGAAATTGCGTGCCTTTGCTGTTGATACAATCAAAGCCGTCGCCGATTTCCACGCCTTTTACCGCATTGATGCTCATCAACGCATGAGCCAAGTCGGCATCGAGCCGGTCGAAAATAGGCTCGCCCAATCCCGGCGGAACGTTGCTTGCGACCACTTCAATCCGAGCGCCGATGGATTCGCCTTCTTTGCGCAACGCATCCATATAAGCTTCCATTTCCTCGACTTTATCCGCATCGGGGCAGAAAAAAGGATTGCTGTCGATAATGCTCCAATCGACTTTCTCGATCTTGATCGGTCCCAACTGCGATAAATAACCGCGTATTTCTATGCCGGCCTGTTCCGTCAGGTATTTTTTGGCAATACCGCCTGCCGCAACGCGCATCGCTGTTTCGCGAGCCGATGAGCGCCCTCCTCCGCGATAATCCCTAGTGCCGTATTTGTGCTGATAGGTATAGTCCGCATGGCCGGGCCTGAAGGTATCGGCGATTTTGGAATAATCCTTGGAGCGTTGATCGGTGTTTTCGATTAACAGGCCAATTGGCGTACCGGTGGTTTTGCCTTCAAACACGCCGGACAGGATTTTGACTTCATCGGCTTCGCGCCTCTGGGTAGTGTGCCGTGAAGTGCCGGGCTTCCTGCGATCCAGGTCTTCCTGCAAATCGGCTTCGGTCAAAGACATGCCCGGAGGGCAACCATCGACGATGCAGCCTATCGCTGGGCCGTGGCTTTCGCCAAACGAGGTGACGGTAAATAATTTTCCTATTGAGTTTCCTGACATATCTATAAAGCCGCTAAAAATAATTCGTTATATTGGTTAACCTGTTCAGCCGTCAGCAAAAATACACCATCGCCGCCGCGCTCAAAATCCAGCCAGTAAAAAGGCACATCGGGGAAAGCAGTCTGCAAAGTTTCTGCGCTGCTGCCGACTTCTATAATCAAAATCCCCTGCTCTGCCAGATACCGATCGGCATCGACCAATAGGCGCAAAACAATATCCAATCCTGTGTCTCCGCCTTTAAAGCCCATATCCGGCTCGGCGTGAAATTCTGCGGGTAGTTGCTCCCACTCTTCAAGACATACATAGGGCGGATTGCTGACAATGATGTCATAGCGAACATCCGGCAGTTCTTTAAATAGATCCGATTGATAAAGAGTCAGTACATCGTCCAACTGATGCTTTTCGACATTCAGCTTCGCCACGGCCAGCGCATCGGCCGACAAATCCACTGCATCGACATAAGCATCAGGAAAGGCATAAGCGCAGGCTATGGCAATGCAGGCACTGCCGGTACATAAATCCAAAATGCGTTCAACCTGTTCTTCATCCACCCAAGGGGTAAAGCGCTGTTCGATTAATTCGGCAATTGGCGATCTTGGCACCAACACCCGCTGATCGACATAAAATGACAAGCCTGCAAAAATAGCTTCATGAGTCAGATAGGCGGCCGGTATGCGTTCGTTGATACGTCTGTCGATCATGTCAATTACCGCTTGACGCTCGGTCAGCGTCAAAACGCTTTGCAGATACGCATCGGCCAAGTTATAAGGTTGGCGAACGGTATGCAAAACCAGCGCTGCCGCTTCATCCAGCGCGGTTGCAGTACCGTGGCCGAAACACAGTTCGGCCTCAGTAAAACGGCTGGCGGCCCAGCGAATGTAATCCCGGATAGTTGATAAAGTTGTTAAAACTTCAGATGGCGTTGTTTTCATTGCTGGCAAAGTAAAATCGACGAATATGTAGATTTTAAACTAAACTTTGCGAGCTTGTTTGAATATTAGATAAACACCACATGAGCCAAACCAACAACAACCTTAGCAATATCAGCGCAAGTTTGGCTAAAAACAAACTTTTAACGGACTGCTATCGGCATATGCAATCCGGTGATCTGGTATTGCCGACTATTCCCGATGTGTGTTTTAAAATCCGCCATGCAATTAATGCCGATAACTCAAGCGTCTCTTCAATAGCGCGAGTAGTCCAAATCGATCCGTCAATTACAGCCAGACTGATACAAATATCCAACAGTTCTTTGTATGTGGGCCGAAAAAAAATTGAAAGTTGTCCCGAAGCATTGACCCGCTTGGGCTTGAAAGCGGCCCAGGACATTATCACTGCCTTTGCAATAAAATCGGTATTTAACGCCAAGTCTCCTGTCATCCGTTATAAAATGGCGGAATTATGGGCTCATAGTGGTTATATCGCAGCCATCAGCGCGGTTCTTGCCCATAAAATTCCAGGCTTCGACCCGGACCGGGCCATGCTGGCAGGATTGGTTCACGATATCGGTATCGTACCTATTTTGACTTATGCCGATAATCATCCCGATATCATTGCTCAACCAAAAGATCTTGTTGAGACCGTAAAAAAATTGCGCGCTGACATTGGCGTACAGATTATTCGGCAATGGGCCTTTCCCGATGATTTTGAAAATGTGGTCATTAATGCCGAAAATTGGTTCCGTAATGACAACAATCCGTCCAGCTATTCGGATATTGTGATGATTTCGCAGTTGTATAGTTTTATCGGCAAAGTCGATATAAAAAAAATACCTAAAATAGATGACCTACCGGCTTATAAAAAACTGGCAGGACATTTGGATGCGACTGACGCAATGAATATTCTGGATGCCGCCAAAGATGAGATTGAGCATATCCAGCAAATGCTGGCTTAACTTATTGTTCAATGGATATTAACTCGCCAATAAATGCCCAATCCCTGTTAGCTTCTAACAGGCTATTGGAAAATACTTTGAATCTAAAAGTCGGCCAGCAGCTTGACGTCAAAGTGATCAACGCCGATATTCAAGCTACAAAAAACGCTATTACCTTAGCAATGGGCGACAAAAACGTTACTGTACAAAGCAATCAGCCGGTTGCGCTGAACTCTGGACAGAACTTAAAAATCCAGGTTACTCAAGTCGCTCCAGTCGTCGAATTTAAAATTCTTAATCCCTTATCTGAACTAAAAACCCAAGCCGTTGAATTACGCTTAAAGCTAATTCCGACCGCCAGGGATGGCGGGAGTATCGCAAGCAGTCAGGAACTGATGCGATCGACCGCCAAGAATGCTGAGAGTATCGCAAACAATAAGGAACTGATGCAACCGACCATCAGAGATGGTTCCGGTATCGGAAGAGCATCAATGTCGCCAACTATCAGGGATGGTACAAGTGGTAAGGAACTCATTAAACCGAGCACCGGTGACAGCGGAAATGGGCAAATGCCATCGACTGTCAAGGATAGCGCAAACGCTAAAGAACTGTTGCGCCCGATAATCGGCCAAAATACTTCATCGTCGGCAAAATTACTGTTAGATGCCAAAATAGTCAACATTGCTGGCAGTAAAATCCAGCTACAGGTATTCGCCAATGCCTCCTCAGCAGTGGCAACAGACAATAAGCAAGCCGCATCGTTCACTATTGACCGAACTCAACTAACTAATGCACCCTCAGATTTAAAAGTTGGGCAAAGCTTAAATCTGGAAATCGTAAAAAATGGAGCTACAACGGAATTTAAGATTATTCCTAACTCCAATAATATTTCTGGAGAAAAAATAGCCGAATTCACAAAGCAATTTTTACCGCGGCATGAAATTTCACCTATTTTCTTAAATCAGTTAGTAAAAGATTTGCCGCGATTATTGAGAAATGAAAGTGTTCCTCAAGCCCTAAAAGATATAGCCGTAAAAATAATTCAAAACCTGCCGCCAAAAGAGCAGTTGATCACTAGCCAAGGCCTTAAACAAGCCATTGCCAATTCGGGGTTGTTTCTTGAGGCCAAACTGGCGCCGACGATGTCTCAAGTCGAGTTAATTAAGGAATTGCCCGACTTGATAAAAAATGAAAGTGTGCCCCAATCTTTACAGCGGATTGCTGCGGAAATACTGCAAAACTTGAAGCAAAAACAGCCATTGCCTGATCCTAGTATTGAACAACCGGCAGCCAATTCGAAACAACCGCCTGAATCCGAACCAACATCTTCAAAGTTAAACCAGGCGGATAACACCGATAATACAAAAGCCGCCAGCCCACAGCCAAGCACATCAGGCGATACCAAATCGGTTGCCGAGGACTTTAAAGGCAATTTACTTAAATTTATTCAAGCCTTAAAGCAAGAAATCACTCATCAAAGTGAGCAGCCGTCAAATCAAGTCGATCTTGACCTGTTAAAGAACTTGCAACACAAAACCGAAAATACCGTCGCCAAGTTAGTACTGGACCAATTGACATCCCTGCCTAAAGAAGACACTCCAAAGCAGTTATGGATTATCGATATTCCGTTTATTGACCGGCAACAGGCGGAATCCGTCAGAATTGAAGTTCAACGGGATAAGGAAAAGAAACAACAATCTGACAGTAGCGATTGGTCGGTTAATATCACCATTACACCGCCGGAGCTGGGTACAATTCATTGCATAGTTTCCTACCGGAACGATGTGATTAATACTTTTTTCAAAAGCCAGAACACCAAAACGACCGAGCTAATCAAACACAACCTTGACTACCTAAAAGATCAACTTGAAGAATCGGGATTAAAAACAGGACATATGGATGCCCACGATGGAGTTCAAAAAACGCTGCCGACCCATCCTCATCAACTGGCCGGAAAAAAACTGTTTGATGATAAGGCTTAGTTCTGTAAAAACCCAAAAGCTGGGGAGCAAATGGTAAGAGATTCAGGCCTATCACACGACCAACCGGTATGGTGATCGTGCAGGAATTCTAGGTATAGTTAAACTGCTATTTAGCTACCGCCGATTCTATAAACGGCCTGAATGCCGACCTTATATCTCGCACTTTCTGGCTGGCGCAAAGCTCAATACCCAGCGATGATTCCCGACAGTGAATGTCGAGGAACAACTGTTGTTTTTTATTCTCATCCTCCAGTTTTGATACCGACAAGGCAAGGTCATCGTCAGCTGCTGGTGCGCGCCCCATAATCAATTTATCGGTATCGGTATCAATCGGTGTTGTAGCATTAGCTTTGATGAACTCATGTACGCTTACCCATGCTTTGCTGCAGAGCGCATCGGTTTCGCAAACATATAGACCAATTTTATCGTTAATATTAGTTTGTATTGATTTATCAACCGCTTTTGATGGGTCTGTATTTTCTTGGGTCAAGAATTTAAATCGTTCAATGTTTGCTTCAAACTCGGCTTTGGTGCGATTCTTTTTTTCGATTTGTTTATTTATTTCGGCATAGGCAACTTGTATCTGAGCCTCTGTTTGCTTGATTTCATCTAGCGAAGTTTGTGGAACTTTTTTGCCGTTACGCTCGAGCTCTGCGGCTTTCTTTTGTTGCGCTTCCAGTTGGTTTTCTACCCGCTTCAAATTGCTCTGAGCCACATTCCGTTGAGCATCCAAGGATTGCATGGTTGCGTATAGACTTGCTTCCATATCCTTCAGGTTACGAAAAGTACTGAGCAGCACCTTATCATTAGCTGCTTGTTGGGCAATGATTTTTTCTTGGGCTTTTTTTAGGGTATTTAGCCGGTTAGCAATAGCCTGCTGTTCTTTGGTTTTTTCCTCTTCGGTAACCTCAACAACCCGACCTTTCTCGTTTAGCGATTCTCTCCGATATTGAGAATGCTCTGGAGGTACTTGGTCGGAAAAAATTGTTTCTCCCTGTTCATTCACCCACCGATACATCTTTTTAGCCGACACAGACTGACTGCCACATAGAAAAAGAAAAGAGACTAAAAAGATACTGGTTGAAAAAGTACGTATTTGCATGACCGATATGTGATTTTCAAGAAAGATAAATTATATTGCAAAGATAGCAGATATGAAATTTTATTGCCCAACCCTATTAAGATTAGAAGCACCTCGCTATTCTATCAATGGCCAATTATCAGCTATAGCCTTGAAATATAATGAACTTCTTACAAATTGGTGTAATGATCAACTAAAACTGGATACTTTCTTAAGCAGGCTTCTTGTAGAATTCCAGCGGGGATTGGTAACTTAATCGACCAGCCCACCACTTGCCAGGAAAATAAGTCGATAACAATAGCGACATAGAGCCCGCCCAGACGTAGGTTATATCCATGGTCCAGACTTTGTTGGGCACAGCCACATCAAATTGCCTATTCAAGTGGTTCGGATAAATCACATCAGAATTGATAGCGTCCGATCTGAATAGCTTCTTTTAGGAAGGCTTCGGATAAACGGAGAGAGTCATAAACGTGCTTATTCTCGTCAAATAGCTGAATCGCCTTCGCTTCAAACTGTTTTTACTGACTTTTTTGTCAGTACTTTGGCGTTCTGGCCTACGCATAAAAGGCAGCGGTACTGGTTCGGCCCGTACCCATCGCCCAATAGCACCGAACGAGACACCTAAATTGTCAGTGGCTTGCTGGTGCGTATAGCCTTTTTCATCCACTAACTTAGTGTAGATGATCAGTAACTCGCCCTTCAATTTGGAAACTGAAATAAGTCGGCTATGGGTAAGGTAAGAATCTTTTAGAAGCTTCTAACCTTCTTTGCCTGAGAACTGACAGTTGCAAAGAAGGTTATCATTGTTTAACAGATGATTTAAAAAGCCGCTTGTAAGTTAACGCCAGCGGATTTACTTTCATAAGATGCGGTCGGAATATTGGAATCGCGCTTTTCGTAGCCCAACACAGGGCCGATGCTGATACTATCCAACGGCTGATACATCAAATTAAGACCAACATTGCCGACGTCATCCTTTTGTTGCTCAAAACCCGCGATGCTAGAACCGCCACCGCCCAGATACTCTTGCTGCTGGTAAGACATCGGCAACTTTAAAGCAATTTTTGGAGTCGGCTGCCAATTCAAATTAAACCATACGCCTTGAGTGAGCACGAAGCTGGCAAACAGGTTGTCAGCCTGGGTAATTAACCGTCTTCCAGACAGTTCCAGCAGTGTTTTCTCGCTGGCTTGCCAGCCCAGATTAAGCTGCGCGGTGACATCGGAAAAATCACGAACACCAAAATGCGCATAATCTTGTTGTGTGTAGCCGACAAACCCATCAACGCGCGTTTTATTGTTAGCTCGCCAATCCCAAGTCAAAGCATAACTCATCCGGGTATAAGCATCATCCTGAGTGCTGCCGGGAACTATTTGGCGTTGCGGATATTGTCCGTCGGTTGCAATCACCCGTAATCCGTAAATGCTGCCGCCGGGACTGAGATATTGCAGGTTAAGTTCCGCATTATCTTCGGTATTGTTACTGAATTGCCGGCTGCTACCATCAAACTCCGTTTCTGTCCGAAACACGCCAAGCTTGATTTTGCCGTTGGGGTGAAACAAGTAACCGCCATTGGCAAAATAGCGTTGGTTATTTATCAGGTTATTTACCACGCTATTCAACTGAGCAAAACTGCCTAACGCTTGAGCATTGGTGTAACCAATTTCGCCATCCAGATTGTTTCCTATTTGCCAGTTCCATTGGGCCTGCGTATCCCAGCCGGTGTAATCCAAGTTGGTAAATGTTTGAAACCAGCTTTGGTTAACATTTGCTTTGATGATGAAATGTTGTCTTTGGATTTTCCAATCCATATCAAAGCCGGCCGCGACTTGTTTAATGAAATCGCTTCTGTCGCTTTGACCTGTAACCGACACAGGATCGACACTATCGGATAAACGCAAAAAATTACTGTCATACAACAAGGTAGAAGCAACGTATGGCTTGAAAGTATCGTCCGGCGAAACTACCGCATAGCTCTTACCGGGTAGAGCTCCCCCTAACATCAATAGAAAACACGATAATAAATACTTATTTTTAACCGCGTCGTTTTTACTATGACACTGCTGGTAATCCAAAAATAACAATTCCATTATTTACACCGCTATAGGTAATAAGCTTCTAAAGCCGCTATTAATGACTTCGCCCTTGCCTTCAACTTGTCTAATGTTTTTGACGGCACAGGCATTATGCGGCAATAACAAGCCGAATAATATAATGGTTTTGGTTATCATAGTCATACCAAATTTTATAATTATTGCAAATAGATACTCAGCACTCAAACACTGCCGAGGTTCTGAAAATTCTCGATTAGTAATAGTATAATCCCTTTATCGGAGTCCGTTATTCATCATGGATTCTTTAAGTATATAAATTATCCATAATACTTGTCATACGGAAGCTTATTTAATGAAAAATAAACGTTTAATCATGCTTAATTTTGGCGCGTATTATCACGGATAATATAAATGCGGCCAAGTTTGAAATTCCGCTCTTCTATCTGATGAAATAAACGCAAAGCCGATTGCATATTGATAGTGTCATCCATAGCGGACGCTCAATTGAAGATTGGCAATATTCCCACTGTTATCGCTAACATGCTGCCTGCTGATTCCTGTGTAATTCGGGGCACACTGATTTTCTGCCAGCTTAGTTTGCTGTTTAGAACGCTTAGACACTTTAGGATATGAGTAAGGATAAATAGGATTCATAAAAATCAATTGTATTTTCCGGCACCTTAATGAGGCACGTAGCGCAAAAATTGCTTATAGTGGTTACGAACTATTTTACGATTAATCATTAAAGCCTCACCCCCTTTTGTCATCGGCCCTTAGCTTCCATCCGCCATAGCGTTTATGGACTTATGACGATGACAGAATTGTAAATATTCGGATTTATAAGGCGAGATAGCAGCACAAACTAAAAATAAAATTATATATTATTCAGCCAATTAACACCATTAATTAAACAGGATCTTTATCACAATACCAACATTTCAAAAACTTAAAAATCTGTCAGCACAACACCGAGGCATTGACTGCCTGTGTCATGTAAAGCGTCTTTTAATAACTCTAAATCATTCATCCGGGTTTTATGTTGCCGCACTACTAAAAGAGCGCCTCCACAATTTGCAGCGATAATTTGCGCATCGATAGCCTGCTCCGCGGGCGGAGTGTCGATCAGGATTACGTCAAATTGCGTTTGCAATTCACGCAGACAACTTTTCAAGCCTCTGCTAATCAACTCGACCGGATTCGGCGGTACTGTGCCTGCCGGTAAGATCGATAAGTCCCTAAACGCCGGAATCCGCGTAATAACCGTTAAATCGGCGCGTCCGGCCAATACATCCGACAAGCCATAAACACTTTGCAGCTTGAACAATGTATGTTGCCGCGGCTGCCGTAAATCGGCATCGATTAGCAAAGTGCGTTCGCCAAGCTGGGAAAAAACAATCGCCAAGTTGGCTGCCATCAGACTACGGCCTTCACCGCGACTGAGGCTGGCCAACGTCAACGTTTTGTGGACATCGGTAAACCAGCGCAGCATTAATTGCCCTCGCACAGCCCGCAATGCTTCCACTTGCGGACTCATCGGCTGATATGCGGCGACCAGTTCCTGGCTGAAGCTTTCTTCACTTGTGCTTAGGAATGGAAAATCAAATTGATATGATAAGGCGCGTTGTATGTCGTCGTCATTGACCAATCCCAGCAACTTTGCCGCATCGCCGAAGAGCATGCCTTTTTGTTTTTGCAGAGCAATAATACGTTCGGCGTCCCGTGCATTGATTTTCCCTGCATCCAGTAATAGAGCCCCCATCGAAGCGGTATTTTCTATTTTGCTTACTTTATTGCTCATCTTGTTATTGAATATAGTGTTTGCTTGCATTATGCATTACCTCGGTTGTTGGAACCGTCGCCAGAACTATCAAGATGAGACAGCCGAGCCACCCGGCTTGGCTTTGCGGCCGGAAGAGAAATGACGGCGAATACAGGGATGGCCAGCTCCGAAACATCAAAAGCAGATCTGACCCGGCGATCCATTAACTCTGTCGCTAACGCCGACCCCATACCTAATATGCTCCCGAGGAAAACTGACAGAATCATGTTTATCAACACCTTGGGCTTGGCGGGTTTTTGCGGCGGAACGGCGGGATTAAGAACGGCGGTATTGGTTTGGCGCATTTCGCTTTCCATGCGGCTTTGCACCGCTCGCTGTAGGGCGGCATCATATATTCGCTGTGAGTTTTCCACCTCACGGTTAAGCACTCTTATTTCATCATGTTGTTTTTTTAAATCCAATACCTTGGCTTTCTGTTCAGCAAGGGCATTGGCGATTATCTTGTCACGTTGGTTGGAAGAAGCGACTCCTCCGGCGATGCTGTTTAATACCATTTTCACTTCAGACTGAACTCTTTGTTTCAGACTATCCACTTCGGCTTTTGCTTGTTTATATTGCGGATGATTGATATCGATACGCTTGGACAATTCGGCAAACTTGGCCTCCGCTTTTGCTAATTCCGCCTTAAGGGATTGAATAACAGGACTGGTCAGCACCTCTTGCAACGACTCTGACGATCCGCCTTGTTTCAAGGTGGCTGTCAGAAAATCTTTCCTGGACTGCAATTCGCTGGTGCGCGCCTGATTTTCGACCAATTGCCTTGATAACTCGGAAAGACGGGAATTTTCCAGATCAATACGATCTTCAGTTGAAACGATACCGTGTTGTTGTTGATAAGTAGACAGAACCGATTGCGCATGCTCAAGCTTTTCCCGCAGTGAAGCCATTTGCGAGTCGAACCAGTCCGCGCTTAATTTGGCCGGTTGGGCCTGCAACTCAATACTGGTTTGTATGTAAGCATCGGCAAAGGCGTTGGCAATATTCGCAGCCAAATGCGGATCGGTAAAAGTAAAGTCAACTTGCATCACACTACTTTCGTGCGAAGGTTTGACTTCCAGTTTCTTCAACAAAGACGTCGCAACCCAGTCTCGAATATCGCCAAGGCTTTTAGCTTTTGCAAAGTCCGCTTGGGTTTTCGAATCTTCGCTGAGCTTTAATTTATCGACCACTTTGCGCGCGACATTATGACTGCTAATGACATCGACCTGTGTGGCGATGTACCCAGGCAGCAATTGCACCGGCAAAGTCAGACCGGTTACCGGATCGACGCTGCGTTGATCGACCACTATCGAAGTCGTGGCGACATATTGCTTCGGTAGCCACAGACTGATCCCCAAAGTCGTTAAGACCGTCATCATCAATACCGACAAGACAACCCTTCTATGCGACAGGAGGATATTAATAAATTGATGAAAGTTCATAATGTTCCGTTATGTTATTGGCTCAGCTTGAGCAACCGATAAAGGTAATACAATGACATGGGATTATTTGCCGCATGCTAAAACCATCGTTCGCCAACATAAATCACATCATCTTTTAATACTGCATCCCCTAAATCCACATCAACTTCCTGTAGAGCGCCGTTTTTATCCTTGCGCTTGATGACTATGCCGTTCTCAGTTCCCCGCAACGTTAAACCGCCTCCGATCGGCAATGCCTTGACCACCGAGATGCCCGGTTCAACCCGATAACCGCCAGGACGCTGCACTTCGCCATAGATATAGAACATCGGCGCTTTCGGCACATAGACTTGATCGCCTTGCAGCATCTTGAACGGGGCGATGTTTTTGTCATCTTCCAGGTAAACTTTTAAATCCAGCGCCTGCCGCTGCGGCTTGCCATTGACATTGCGCGTCACTATGACCGTAGTGTCGCCCATTTCATCAATGCCTTCAGCCATCGCGATCAAATCGACTATCGAACTATCGGAATCCAGGGGATAGCGGCCCGGCTTATTGACATAACCCAACACCGATACCTGCTGGCTGACATGGTTCAATACCGCGACAGTAACTTGGGCATCGTGAATAAATCCTCCCTGGATTAGACGCACGGCAATCGCTTCTTCCAGCTCTATCGGCGATTTTCCGCTGGCGTCGACTTCACCGATTAACGGAAAAGTAATCCGTCCATCGGGTGAAACCCGGGTTTCGGTTTTTAAATCCTCATAACCGTACACGGAAATGCGCAAGACATCGTCCGGACCAATATTGTAAGCAGCTATACTCTGCTGAATGGACAGCAGCAATAAAACCATTAGCAACAGATAGCGTTTATCGAACCACTGTAATTTAGTATTAGTAAGCATTTTTATCCTTGATGACCACGTTGATAGTTTTAAATATGATCAATAAGTCGAGAAATAATGACCAGTTGCGCAGGTAATCGAGATCGTAATCAATCCGGGCCTGCATTTTTTCCAGCGTCTCGGTTTCACCGCGAAAACCGTTAACCTGTGCCCAGCCGGTAATGCCGGGTTTTACTTTATGTCTGATCATGTATCCTTTGATCAGGCTGCGGTACATTTCGTTATGACTGATTGCATGAGGCCTTGGACCGACAACGCTCATGCGTCCCTGTAGAACATTAATAAACTGCGGCAACTCGTCCATAGATGTTCTCCGCAAAAAACTACCGAACCGGGTAATTCTGGGATCGCCTCTGGTTGCCTGGTTAACCTGTCCGTCGTCTTCCATAACCGTCATACTGCGAAATTTATAGACGACAATTTTCTTGCCATCCAAGCCGTAACGGCGCTGTTTGAATAGCACAGGCCCAGGTGAGCTGAGCTTTATGCCAACGGCAATCAACAACATTAACGGCGCAATCAATGACAAAATAGACAGCGACAACACTACATCGCTGATCCGTTTGATGAAGCTGTTAATGCCGACAAACGGACTTTCACAGACGGCCACAATCGGAATGCCGTCTATCGTACTGATGTTGGCCTGGATTAAATCAAACGAGACTATGTCCGGTATGAAATAAATCGATGCGGTGGTATCGCGCAACTCATCCAGTAACGCCATAATCCTTGGTTGTGCGGACAGCGGTAAAGCGATGTAGATATGTTGAATGTTATAGGTTTTAACAAATTCAGGAGCCGACGCGATCGTACCCAGCAGCGTTTCCGGCTTATGTTGCTTGTCTTTCGGCGCCCGTTCCGTCCAACGATCATCGAAAAAACCCATGCAGCCCACTCCCAACAACGGGTTTTGCCTGAATTTGTGGGTCAATTTACGGCTTAATTCGCTAAGCCCGACGATAACCGCGCGAGAGGTTTCGCCTCTAGCAAACGACCATCGCTGCAACACTAAGCCGGCTTTGGAGTTCTTCCAAAAAGTTTTATTGAATTCAAAATCTATGCTGTTAATCATACAAATGACCAATAAAAGCGACAGTAACAATAAGCTTTCTTCAAACTGTGCAGGAGCTATTAATTGAAGACTTTAAATTCAATATTGCCCTCTCTATTTCCTGTGCAGCATTGATCGGCACCGCAAAATACGAACGAGCTTATAGGCAATAAAACTAACGCATCCGCTTTAATAAATTTCATGATGTACTCCTCCTATCCAGGAAGGATTATGAAAAAATTTGCTTTACATTAGCCTATCAACTCTAAACAGAGGCTCGGACAATCGAATAAAATCCAGCCTGATACAATGCAAGTCCTAAAAAGCAAGTTAATTGACAGGCTTCAGGTTATAAGAAACCACCTATCCGAACAATTAGTAGAAACACCTAACGGCCTTAATAGGCTTGGCCTTTGATTGATTACAGCAGGCGAGAAACTTTCGTCCTGATGAGTTATTGGAAAGCTGCCTTCATACGCTTAAAACAGAACTTAAAGCCGAAGGCCAAATGAGATATATCGAATAGCGGTACGTTTGCTTAAAGAAAGCGAAGCCAATTCAAAGCTGCAACTTTTACGCACCGCCCTGATTGAAGGCGAAGAGAGTGGCAATACCGGCGAATTACATAGGGAAAAAATCAGACTGAAAGCCCAAAAAGAAGCCGGTTTAATCTGAAAATGCGCAAAATCCATACTCAGGCGCTCGCAAAACAAGACCTGAAAAATAACTGGGGAGCGGAACAGGCGGATTGTTACTTTGATGAATTAAATGCTGTATTCGCTTTAATCGCTGAAAATCCGGAATTGGGTTTTGCCTGTGATGACATCTGTGAAGGCTACAGGCAATTCCACATCAATCGTCATTTAGTTTTTTATCGTGTCAGTTTTTACCACATCATGCCCTAAAAACATCGCGTCCCCATAACTGAAGAATCGGTAAGATTGCTCAATGGCATGGCGATAAGCATTCATAATAGGCTCATAACCGGCAAACGCCGACACCAGCATCAATAAGGTCGACTCCGGCAGGTGGAAATTGGTCAACATTGCATCGACCGACTTGAATTGATAACCGGGAGTAATAAACAGATCGGTATCGCCGAACCCGGCTTCAAGCCGGCCGCTTCTCGATGCCGATTCCAAGGCCCTGACCGCCGTCGTACCGATAGCGACAACCCGTCCTCCATTAGCCCTGGCTTGATGAATCGCTTCTACAGTCTCCGGCGGCACGGCAAAATATTCTTTGTGCATTAAATGTTCGGACAAGTCTTCGACCCTGACCGGCTGAAACGTACCGCTGCCTACGTGCAAAGTCACAAAAGCGCTTTGTACGCCTTTCGCTTTAAGCTTTGCCATCATCGCTTGATCAAAATGCAGGCCAGCGGTGGGCGCTGCAACGGCTCCCGCTTCCTTGGCAAAAACCGTTTGGTAGCGTGTCAGGTCGGATTGATCGTCTTCGCGGGTAATATAAGGCGGTAACGGAATGTGCCCTATTTCCTCCAATAGCGCGAGCAAACTGCTCTCGCCTTTAAATTCAAGCTGGAACAGGTCGTCCGCCCGGCCTAATACTTCGCAGCAATAACCTTTATCCAATTCGATTAACGTGCCGGGTTTCGACGACTTGCTGGCCCTGACATGGGCAATCGCATGATGGTCATCCAGAATGCGCTCGATCAGAATCTCGACCTTGCCGCCGCTTGGTTTTCTGCCGAACAGCCTGGCCGGAATCACTTTGGTATCGTTGAAAATCAGCACGTCGCGCTGGTCGATCATATCGATAAAATCCGTGAATTGCCGGTCGGCCATTCGTCCGGCATAGCGTTCCATACATAACAGGCGGCTTGCATCGCGTTCCGCCAAGGGTTTTTGTGCAATTAATGCTTCGGGTAACTGGTAGTTAAAATCACTTTTTTTCATAGCGCGCGATATTATCAGGTTAAGCCTTTAAATACACGTTCACAGCGTTTCTGTTACGCAAAAACCTCTCCACCTTTGGACATAAAACCGAAATTATTAGCCAGCCTCGAATCGGATTACAATGAGGCATTCTTGTTTAAAAATTGATCGCCAATGCTGACCAAAACAACATTCAAACCGGCCTGGTGGTTGAAGAACAGCCACTTGCAGACTATCTATCCGGCCTTATTAAGAAATGCGCCCAATCCGCCCGACTATCGCCGTGAAAGATTAGCCACTCCCGACCACGATTTTATCGATATCGATTATTGCGGAACCGGCAAGCAGCCGCTGATTATGCTGATCCACGGCTTA
>CAZJOY010000067.1:0-17317 GCA_964547705.1 uncultured Methylobacter sp.
TTTACGTTAGGGGTTCTCGCATGGCACACAAGCACCTGTTCAGAGAGAAATATATTGCACACAGCTTCTTGCGCATGAGCATAAGTTTCGAACTTGATGCGGTTCGCCAGTATGTGAATTTCTCATCAACCGCCTTAGTGAAGGAGCAAAAGACATTTGCGCTGCGGGTTGAAAAAGAAAAGGAGAAATACTCCGCAGAGGAGTCTCAAGAGTACTTAGATTGGTTGGCTGATGACTGGCAGAATCTGCATGAAGAGTTTCCAAAAATACTTTGGAGTTCAGCCTACGTAACGGCATTTAACCTCTTTGAAATTAAGATGAACGAGGTGTGCAATGGAATTAAGAAGCCACCTGGAATTAGCCTGGATTTGAAAGATATTTCTGGTCAGGGCATAGAAAGAGCCAAAACATACATTTCAAAAGTAATTGGCATCACTACTCCATTTTCAAAGGAGCCTTGGTCGCGCTGCATAAGCCACTCGAAAGTAAGAAATCTTCTTGTTCATGTTGGCGGCGAAACAAATAGCGATATGGGTAACCACAAGCATGCCGTATCGTTTTGTCAATCGGAGCCTGGCATCAATGTCAAAGAAACGTCAATACTTGATGACTACACACACTATGAAATTCGCCTTTCTAAAGATGCGGTGTTAAAAGCGATCGACGATTACCATGAGGTTCTTATGAGCATCTGCCTTCAACCAAATCCTGATGCTGAAGATAACCCCTAACCATTCGCTGCAGGCACGACGGCCCTGACGGGCCGAGGCCTGATTTAAAACGTTAGGTGTTGATGAACAAGCTATGAAGATGAGGGGAATATTCCAGCTAATTGCCTCCACCATATTTTTTCTTTCGTCTTCGTGGTGTTTGTTGTGGATGTTTGCCTCCGCTGATTTGGCGTTCATTGCTTGTGATGGCAAATACTCCTTGTTTCACGAATTGTTCAGATGTCGACAACCCAATATCGCTTTTATATTGTGGTTAGGTTTTGGTGTTGCGTGCGTTTCATTACTATATTTTGGAGTGAAAAATTTACGGAGAACAAAAGATAATGAGAAAAACACCTAACATGGCGCTCAACCGGAGCGCGGTTATAATGCGGTTCTATTTTTTCAGCTTTCCGTGCCGCACCCGGTTAGCTTTACGTTAGGTGTTTGCCGAGAGAGAATGCTATGAATGCAATTCTGAAAATAAAAATAGCAAGTTTTTATCTGGCTTTAATAGCAGTCTCAATTAAAGTAGTCTCTGTCAGTATGTATGAGCCATTTACATCAGTTACATTCAACGAAATTATCTGGCAATACTTAGTCCCGACTGTAATATTAAGCTTGTCAGTCTTTGCTACTTATCTGCAAATATCAGCGTGGCTTGCAGGTTCATTAAGCGGAGTAATCTGTTTAATCAAACTGTTAGCACTGGTAGTGCCAGTACTAATTTCACTAGAGGCAATCTATGGGTACTCATGGGACCTATACCACCATGCTGGAGTTCGTTAGGGCAACACCTAACAAGTCGCTCAAGGACGCCGCTTTGCGGCTGGACAGCTTCAGTCAGCGCATGCTTCGCATTTTACGCGCCGACTTCCGCTGCTCCTTAGCTCTGCGTTAGGAGTTATCAGTGTTCAAGGGCGTTCACGATAGTGAAATAGTAGCTTACTCAGTCGATTCAAGAACTGAGGAGCTTGTTCTTACGCTGGCTCCCGGTACTGGCTCGGCTCGTCAAGAATTTATAATTTTATTTCGCGGTGTCGCCGCACATCAATTTGAGTACCCGCTGATACCCTCAATCGTATTAGATCTTGTTGAAATTCCGGCAGCAGAGTTACTCTCGCGAATGTGGCCGAAACTGGCTGAGGGGCATCATCAATGTGGCTGGCCGGGCTCTTGGGCAACGTCTCTCGAAGCGGCTGTGAACTACTGCAACTCGAAAGTACTAAAGGGGTACGAGCTAGAGCAGTCTTATGGCATGTCGGGCTGGGTGTTGGCCCAATCGGTTGAGTGTGTCGGTGACCCCTAACATGGCGCTCAACCGGAGCGCGGTTATAATGCGGTTTTGTTTTTTCAGCTTTCCGGGCCGCGCCCGGTTAGCTCTACCTTAGGTGCCAATGAACGCTGTTAACCAGAAAGTTACTAGAATGGTTATATTTCAGCAGGATATGCTTGCCAAGTGCTTTCTTTGCAACATAACGGTACTGTGGAAACACCTTCCTTGAAAAGAATAGTACCGTAGCGGCAATATCAATCTCCCCTCTTCAAGCCGTGAGTTTTTTCAAAGCCTTGCTCTAGCGCCTTTAACTAAGGCTCCTCGGATTAATCGCTGCGCCCTCAGTGAAATGGTGCATAAATTGCTGTTATTTTTTGCAACAGTTTCCGGAAATTAAACGCGATCGTCTTATTCTTCGAAAAATCGGATCGAAAGTTCCGGATTTTCAATTGATAATTTTTAGGAATTCAGGTCTTTCGGCCGCAACGTTTGTCCGAAGAGTTTTTAAAACAAGGATTTAAAAATGCCTCCATTTCTTCAGTCGTATGAATGCTTTTGTGTAAACACAACGACCTTTTTACTCACCTACCTAAGCGTTATTACGTTAGTAAGCCTTAAATTGCGATTAGGATAATCTCATCCATGAACAAACGCCCCATCACCAACGTCGCCGTGCAAGCGCGTGCTATTTTTCGTAGCCCAATACGCTATGTCTTGATGACACTAACTATGGCCGGACTGGCTGCCGGCATCGCTACTATTGCGTTTGCCGTGCCGGCAGGCCAAACCAAGGAGACAAAAACATCCGTACCTGCCTTGAATATTACCGCCGCCAACCCCCGGCGCGATTCCTGGCCGGCAAATATTGAAGTTTCAGGCCCGATATCCCCTTGGCAGGAAGCAGTGATTGGTTCCCAAGTTGCGGGGCTGCGCTTACTGGAAATACATGCCGAAGTGGGTGACCATGTTCATAAAGGTCAAGTCGTGGCGCGCTTCGATACAGAAATGTTACGGGCCGATGAAGCTCAGCTTAAAGCCAACCTTTCCCAGGCCGAAGCTAACGCCGCCCAGGCCGAGATTAACAGTCAACGTGCGCTTCTGCTTAGAGACAGTGGCGGTTTAAGTGAACAGGATATTTTACAAAACCAGACACAGGCTGCGACCACTCGCGCCCAGGTCAATGCAGTCAAAGCCCAGCTGGAAGCCAAGCGCTTGCAGCTACGTTATGCGGAAGTGGTTGCGCCTGACGATGGCGTGATCAGCGCTCGCAGCGCCACACTTGGGGCAGTATCCAGCAGTGGGCAAGAACTGTTCCGGTTATTTCGCCAGAATAGACTGGAATGGCGTGGCGAGTTAACCGCAACGCAATTGGCGCAAATAAAAACCGGCCAGACCATCCAACTGGACTTGCCCGATGGTAGTCATGCTGTAGCGAAGGTCAGGAAAATTGCGCCGGCACTGAATAATGAATCGCGCCTCGGCACTTTATTTGCCGACCTTGAACCGGGCAGTCGAGCCCGTGTCGGCATGTATGCCAATGGCCGGATTTTATTGGCGCAAATGCCTGCTTTAGTGGTGCCGGCGGCCAGCGTAATTATCCGCGATGGGCGCAGCTATGTGGCGACACTCAAAGAGAATCAGAAATTATCCGCGGTAAGCCTTAATGCGGTAAGCACGGGTAGACATAAGGATCAGGAAGTTGAAATCTTGCAAGGCTTATCCGAGAACCAGCAAGTGGTCGCACAAGGCGCGGGCTTTCTGAATGATGGCGACTTGGTGCAGGTCTTATCCGGTATTGAGATAAGTAAGTGATGTTACGCAGTTATCGGGATTTCTATTATTTAGAGTCGCTAACGCGACGTTATTTGAATCGGGTTCTCGCACCAGAAGGTGAGATACTTTTCTTTGCTCCGCCAAAGAAAAGTATCCAAAAGAAAGGCGGCCCGGTTGCCGCTTGCTTCCTGCGCTCCTCGCTTTCGACGGGGGTTGCCAGAAGGGCCATCCATGGTCCTCTGGCAACGCGCTGCCTCCTTGCAGCGCCCCTAACGGGCTGTTCCCGTCGAAAGCTCCGGTGCTCGGCGCGGCAAACGGGAGAAATACAGTCCATGCGTAACATCAGTAAGTAAATAGGATACGGCAATGAATTTAGCAACATGGTCTATCCGTAACCCCATTCCGTCGATCCTGCTGTTTATATTGCTCAGCCTCGCAGGGCTGCGTGGATTTCAGCAACTGTCTGTCCAAAGCATGCCGGATCTGGAACTGCCTGCGGTCACAGTACGCGTGACTCAGCCAGGCGCGGCTCCCGCTCAAATGGAAACTGAGGTGGCGCGCAAGTTAGAAGATTCTATTGCCGGCTTAGCCGGCATAAAGCATGTGCATACCACCATCCGCGACGGCCTAGTGACAATTACCGCCGAATTCGTGTTGGAAAAAGCCCTTTCCGATGCCTTGATCGAGACCAAGGATGCGGTAGACCGCGTTCGTTCAAATCTGCCGGTTGCCATGCAGCAGCCTAGTATTAGCGCCGTCAATGTAAATAATGCGCCCATGCTCACCTATGCTGTTTCATCCACTCGTATGGATGAAGAAACCTTATCCTGGTTTGTCGACAGTAATTTGGCTAAAGCCGTTCAAGCCATACCCGGCGTAGGGCGGTTTGAACGGCTGGGCGGAGTAACGCGGGAAGTACGAGTGGAAGTTGATCCCGTGCGGATGGCTTCACTGGGAGTAACGGCAACCGAGGTATCTCATGCTTTACGCCAAGTGCAGCAGGAATCTTCCGGGGGGCGCGGCAATCTGGGGCAAAATGAACAATCCGTGCGCACTATTGCTACCGTTCGGCAAGCGGCTGAATTGGAGGCGTTGCCTATTGCCCTGAGTAATGGCCGAAGCCTGCGTTTAGATCAAATCGCCAAGGTGAGCGACACCGTCGCGGAGCGGACTCAGGCAGCTTTATTGGACGGCAAACCTGCGGTGGGTTTCTCCGTCTATCACGCAAAGGGCTACGATGAAATCCGTATCGCGGCAAAAGTAGAAGAAACTCTGAAAAAGCTGCAACAAACCGACGATTCCTTCGATTACTCGCTGATTCGCGGCACCGTAAAACACACACTCGAGCAATTTCACGGCTCCATGACCATGTTATACGAGGGATCGCTCCTTGCCGTGCTGGTCGTGTGGTGGTTTTTACGCGACTGGCGCGCTACGTTGGTCTCCGCTTCGGCGTTACCTTTGTCCATATTGCCCACCTTCGCCGTCATGCACTGGCTGGGATTTAGCCTGAACCTACTAACCATGTTGGCGCTGGCTATTGTGGTTGGCATCCTGGTGGACGACGCCATTGTGGAAATCGAAAACATCGCCCGCCACGTGCGTCAAGGTAAGTCCATCCGTCAAGCTGCCGGCGATGCTGTAACTGAAATTGCCCTGGCGGTAATTGCCACCACGTTTGCTCTCGTAGCCGTATTCCTGCCTACCGCCGCGATGAGCGGTATTCCCGGACTGTTCTTCCGGCAATTCGGTTGGACTGCCGTGGTGGCAGTGCTGGTTTCCTTACTGGTAGCACGTTTGTTGACGCCGATGCTGGCGGTATTTTTTCTTAGTCCCCATTCTCATGATACTGTTCCGGAAGGCAAAGTTTTCACCGTCTATCTACGCGCAGTGCGGTGGACGCTATCGCACCGGCGCAGCACCATGATCTTGGCCACAGCGTTCTTTATCGCCAGCTGTAGCCTGTTAGCGTTCATCGATACCGGATTCGTGCCGGATTCCGATGATGATTTTACCGTCGTCAATTTTGAATTGCCTCCTGGCAGTACCTTACAGGATTCCTTAGCGGTGGCAAATTCAGTACGGATTTCACTGGGGCAAAATGAAGTTATCCGGCACACCTTCGCATCGATAGGGAACGCGCAAACCGCCGGTGGGGTGCGTAAAGGCACGCTGACTTTAAGCTTACAAGACCGCGATCACCGCCCGCCAAAGACCGAATTCGAGCAAACAGTACGGCAGGCGTTGCAGACGGTTCCCGGCGCGCGCTTCAATATCACTGGCGGTAAACTTTCCTTGCTGCTATCCAGCGACAATATCACGACCCTGAAGGCAACCGCACAAGCAGTAGAGCGTGAATTACGCGCGCTAGGCACGTTCAGAAACATCAGCTCCGCCGCCGATCTGGAACGCCCGGAAATCGTCATTCGCCCCGATTGGCAGCGCGCTGCCGATTTAGGAATCACCGCCGAACTCATCGGCGAAACAGTACGCATTGCCACCAGCGGCGATTTTGACACGCAGCTGGCCAAACTCAATTTGGACAACCGCCAGTTGGACATTCGCGTGCGTATGACCGACGCGGCACGGCAAAATCTGGATGCCATCGCCAATCTGCGTATCCGCTCCGGTAACGGCCTGGTACCGCTCTCCAGTGTAGCCACTCTGGCTGTGGAAAGCGGATCGGCACAAATCGACCGCTACGACCGCAGCCGATTTATGACAATTAATGCCGACCTGGGCGGCATCCCGTTAGGCAAGGCTATGAAAATAGCCATGGCGTTGCCTTCAGTGCTCGCCATGCCTTCCGACGTACACTTGATTCATACCGGCAATGCGGAAGTCATGAAAGAAATGGCCGCCGGATTTGGACTGGCTATGCTCACCGGCATACTGTGTGTATTCTGCGTGCTGGTGTTATTGTTTAAAGATTTCTTCCACCCCATCACCATTCTTTCGGCCATTCCGCTATCGTTTGGTGGTGCGTTTGTCGCACTGTTGCTGACCGGTAGTGAACTGGATATGTCATCCATGATCGGTATCGTCATGTTGGTGGGTATCGTCACCAAAAACTCTATTCTGCTGGTCGAATACGCCATTGTCGGCATGCATGACCGGAACCTGGACATCATTTCCGCCTTGCTGGACGCCTGCCATAAACGCGCCCGTCCCATCGTCATGACCACGATTGCCATGATCGCAGGCATGCTGCCGATTGCTTTGGGTGTGGGGGCTGATAGCAGTTTTCGGCAACCTATGGCGATCGCCGTGATCGGCGGGTTGATTTGCTCCACCGTTCTCTGTTTGCTGGTGGTGCCAGTGGTTTTTGTTTATGTACATAATGTAGAGCGTTGGCTGCGGTTCCGCTTGACGGGCAAGAAACAGGGTATGGAAATACTGCATGAGCCTGACGCGGATAAAACCCGAGTCAATGCCGCCGGATTTCATTGATGCGTTGGAGATAACAATGAAACACATCTATTTAATGGGTCTATTGCTACTGCACAGCACCGTAACCGTTGCAGAAAGTCCGGCATCGGCAGAAATCAACTTTATCCGGGAGCTCGACGAAATCGTCGTGAAAAATATTAAAGACCCGGCCGGGTTGTCCTATCGTCAAATTCTAAAAGCGCTGGATGCATACGACAAACACCATGGCTTGGCGCCTTTTGCCCCAGCCCGGTTTAAAGTGCAATTAAACCCAAAACAATGGGATGCCAGCAGGGAACCTCTGACTTTAAGACTGGCCGGCAGCAATACTGCAATCGACATTCCGGTAGCCGCCGATAAAACCTTTAGCATACTCCGCAACCAGCAAGCCGGCGATGACGATGCCAAGCTGGCGCTTAACAGGAATAAAGCGCTCTATAAGTTCATCTCCTGGATTGAAAGCCCTAGTGTTCCAAGTAATGCAAGGCGCTTGGGAGACCTGCGTTTGCAATGCGAAATGAATTGGGCTTTTATGGATGTAGGCACCGCCCTCCGAGCTGCGGCCAGTCCATTTGGCAACCCATGCCAAAGCGGCTGGCTCAATATCGGCTTCCTTGCCCCCCAGCCACTGAACAGCGCCACCTTGGTTTCCGGTCAGCGCCGGGAAACCTTAGCGCAAAAACATATTCGCGAAAACGGCCGGATTTACAATCCGCCTCTCAGCGATCAAAGCTGGCCGGACGATACTTTGGTTGAGTTTGAATTTGCGCCGCCAAATAACAACCGTTAACTTGCACCGACTAGGTGCCACAACCATCTCATTCACTTTACCGAGGCTATAAATGCATCGCTTACTGATTTCAGCTATTGCCATTACGCTTGGCAGTTTGCTAACCCTACCGGCACACGCTATTCCTGCAAATTCCAGTACCGGACAAACTACCACCCAATTGCCTCGCAGTATTCGCCCGGCCCATTACGATGTTGCGCTTAAACCCGATGCGAAGGCGTTGAGTTTCGACGGCAAGGTGTCGATTTCTATCGAGGTATTGCAAGCCACCAACAGTATCACCTTAAATGCCGCCGAGCTGGCGTTCGCCAAGGTATCCTTGTCCAAAGATCAAAACGGCGCATCGCTGCCGGCGCCAAACGTCCAGATCAATGAAGCCCAGCAAACTGCGACGTTTACTTTCGAGCAGGTCATCCCGCCCGGTTGGTATTGGCTGAACATCGATTATTCCGGCAAGATCGGCACCCAGGCAGCAGGGCTGTTTGCCCTGGATTATGATAGCAACGACGGCCGCAAGCGGGCGCTATACACTCAGTTTGAAACCGCCCATGCCCGCCGCGTTATTCCGTCATGGGATGAGCCTGCCTACAAAGCAACCTTTAAGCTTGAAGCAACAATACCAACGGGCCAGCTGGCGGTCAGCAATATGCCTGTGGAAGATCGGCGCGATCTTGGCGAAGGCTATAGCCGAGTACGATTTTTGACGTCGCCGAAAATGTCCACCTATTTGCTGTTCTTTGGGCTGGGCGAGTTTGATCGCGCCACGGCGAAATTGGCCGACACGGAAATTGGCGTCATCACCAAAAAAGGCGGCACTGCCCAAGCCGCGTTTGCGTTAGCATCGACCCAAGGGATTTTGCAGGAATATAACGATTATTTCGGCACCCCTTATCCGTTGCCCAAACTGGATAATGTTGCCGCACCCGGCCGCAGCCAATTTTTCAGCGCCATGGAAAACTGGGGCAGCATTTTTACCTTCGAGCATTCCATCTTACTGGATCCGGCAATTTCAACCCAAGCCGATAAGCAGCGGGCATTCATGATCGCAGCCCATGAGACCGCGCATCAATGGTTCGGCAATCTGGTCACTATGGCTTGGTGGGACGACCTTTGGCTTAACGAAAGCTTCGCCTCCTGGATGGAAAGCCGCACCACCGCTAAACTTCACCCCGAATGGAACAGCGCCTTGAGCGATGTTAACGACCGCGACCGCGCCATTGAGCTGGACTCTTTATCATCCACTCACCCCGTCGTGCAACATGTGGAAACCGTGGCGCAAGTTAACCAAGCCTTCGATGCGATCACTTATCAAAAAGGCGAAGCTGTGATCCGCATGTTGGAAGCCTATGTGGGCGAAAATGCTTGGCGGTCGGGCATCCAGCAATATATGCAAGCGCACCGCTATGCCAATTCCGTTTCTGCTGACTTGTGGCGGGAGCTGGAAGCAGCGGCCGGCAAGCCCATCGCCGCGATTGCCCAAGATTTCACTCTGCAACCGGGCGTACCGCTGATTCGCGTCGAAAATCAAGTGTGCAAGGCCGGCAAAAGCCAACTGCGCTTACGCCAAGGCGAGTTCAGCAAAAATAACCCGGACAAAAAACCACTGCGTTGGCGGGTTCCGGTACAGGTTCAGTCGTTTGCCAATGCGGCCAAGATCGACCAATTGGTGACTGATGGCGTAGCCGCGATCACCGTACCGGGATGCGGCCCGGTTATTGTCAACGCCGGTCAAAGCGGCTATTTCCGAACGCTTTATGCGCCAAAACTATTTGCCAAAATCATCAAAAACTTTGCCTCGATTGCCGCCATCGACCAACTCGGCATCTTGTCGGACGCCTCGGCCTTAGGCTTGGCCGGACTGCAATCTCCAACCGACGTGCTCGAATTGGTCAAGGCAACCCCGATCAGCGCTGACCCGCAAGTCTGGGACAAAGTCGCGGCTGTATTTCGTGGCATTGATGAGTTTTATCGCGGCGACACCGCCCGGCAAGCGCAGTTCAGACGCTTTGCCATTGCCCGGTTAACGCCGGTGCTTGATAAAACCAGCTGGACGGCAAGCCCTGGCGAACCGGACACCGTCGCCATTTTGCGCAGCAACTTGATCGCAACCCTAGGTAGCCTCGGCGCGCCTGACGTTATCGCCGAAGCCCGGCGGCGCTACCTTGCCCAAAGTGCTGATCCAACCGCCGTGCCGGCCCCCTTGCGCAAGACCATTTTAGGCGTAGTCGCCCAGCATGCCGATGCCGCCGCTTGGGAGCAACTACATGCCGCGGCACTCGCAGAAAAAACGCCACTGATCAAAGACCAGTTCTATTCACTGTTATCGACTACCGAAGATGAAAGCCTTGCCCGTCGAGCTTTAGACCTGGCACTAACGGCAGAGCCCGGAGCTACGACCAGTTCCGTAATGATCCAAAGCGTGAGTAAGTTCCATCCCGACTTGGCATTCGACTTCGCTGTCGCGCATCTTCCGGCTGTCACTGAAAAAGTGGATGCGCCGTCGCGCGGCAATTATTTTTCAAGGCTTGCTGAACGCTCGCTGGACTCGGCGATGATCGGAAAGATCAATACCTATGCCGCGGCAAATTTGCCGGCTGGTTCGCGCCGCTCAGCCGACACCGCAATCGCTACTATCGGCTATCGCATCAAGGCGCGCAACGAGCACTTACCGCTTATCGACCAATGGCTGGAGCATAACTAAAAGTGAGCTATCCCATCATAAAAATCACAACCCGGCATATCGACGGCTTTGCACAAGCTGTCGATAGCGTAGCTAGAGAATTACGCTATCTGGTTTTTACTGAAGGCCCGCCGCGAGAAACGACCGTGGCTTACGTTCAACAAAACCTTGCCGAAAACTGGCCGCACTTCATTGCCCTTGATGGCGAAAAAGTCATCGGCTGGTGTGATATTGCCTCATTGCACCGGCCGGTATTGGAACATTCGGGCGTGCTTGGATTAGGCGTTATCAGCGAGTACCGTGGTCTGGGCATTGGTACTCGCCTCATCAGCACCGCACTGCAAGCAGCTAAGGAGCGTGGCTTAAGCCGGGTCGTGTTGACGGTTCGGGAACGGAATGAAATCGCCATCCAGCTTTATAAACGTTTTGGCTTTTTTCAAGAAGGTCGGCATATCAAGGCGGTAAAAATCAACGGCCGCTATGAAAACCATTTATCGATGGCATTGCTTATTTCGGAAAATGATTAGCAGAGCAGACGACATACTGGCTCTATTGATCTTTTTATAGGAAGGCGCCGCAATAATGGCCTGTATAAAATGCTTTACGATGCGTTGTGAACCGGCAAACTGCGACGCGGGCTATTCACCATAAACTTAGTTTAATCAGAAAATCTAATGCCCCCATATGCCTTACCAGGAGCAGCCTCTGTGTTTTTCCTGTTGCATTGGCAGCACATGCCAAGCGTAAAGTGATCAAACCTCAGCTCGGATAACTATACAGATGAATGGCCGGAACAAAAAAGTATATTAATAATAGTGATCTACAGATTAATGACTTGAATACCGTGTGGCAATAATCCGATCGTTTTTATTTGGCTCAAGATTTGCTATCCCCATAAACAACTGGGTTCTGCCCGTTAGTTTTGTTAATCCGGGGAATCGGTAAAACAGATCACTTTCAAACAAGGGGACAAATAAATGAATAGAAAGATTAGGCTGGCAAGTACATTGGCTATGTTCGGTATCTTGTGCGCGACGGCTCCAGTCCATGCTCATCATGCCTTCTCAGCCGAATTCGACGCGGAAAAACCTGTTGAATTAAAAGGCACCGTAACCAAACTCGAGCTGGTCAATCCACATAGCTGGCTATACCTGGATGTTAAACAACAAGACGGCAGTGTCGCAAATTGGGGGTTTGAATTCGGGGCGCCTTTTAATCTCAAACAAAAAGGCATTACCAAAGCAAGCTTGCCGGTTGGCAGTGAGATTAACATTCAAGGATACCGGGCAAAAAACGGTAAAAATTTTGGTTATGCAGTAACCACAACGCTAGCCGATGGACACAGCGTGAAAACAGGCGGAGCCCAAGATGCGCCTGGCGCAACGCCAGGACAGGCAGCGGCGCAATAATGCCTGAACTTCCGCTACGCAACAGTTAAGGAGAATATTTCTTGAGCAATCTATCTATGACCCCGCTGCACGAAGGCCGGAGCTATCCGGTAAGTTTCCTGCACATAGCCGGCATCGTAATGTCTTGCCTACTTGCTACGCAGGTATTGGCCGCAGATAAAAAAATCCCCCGCTTGAGTAATGGCAAGCCTGATTTTTCCGGCATTTGGCAATCTACCAGTGCCGCCGATTACGATCTTGAACCACATGCAAACCGTAAGGATGCCCCGCCCGGTGCCGGTATTGTGGAGGAAAAATTTCTTCCCTATTTACCCAAGGCATTGGCACAAAAGCAAAAAAACTTTGCTGCCAGAGCCACGGATGACCCTGCGTTAAAAGGCTACACATTAGGCGTGCCGCGCGGTATTTACTATCCGGAGCCATTCCAAATATTTCAGCGAAAGCAAGACTTGCTACTGGTGCATCAATTTGGCCATTCAGTGCGCACTATTAACACCAACGGGACTGACCATCCCAAAGATCCTTACGACTGGTGGTTAGGCGATTCTCGAGGCCATTGGGAAGGCGATACCTTGGTTGTCGATGTAAAGCACTTTAACGATAAAACCTGGTTCGACCGTGCCGGCAACTACCACAGCGATGCCTTGCATGTCGTCGAAAAATGGGCTTTTTTAGATACTAATACCATAGAGTACAAAGCCACTATTGAAGATCCAAATGTATTCAGCCGACCTTGGAATATCAGCGTGATTTTATATCGGCATAGGGAAAAGGATTTTCAATTGATCGAAGATTACCGCTTTACCCTGGATTACGATGACAACTACCCGCCCAAACCTAATAAGCCCTAACAAGGATGGATATGTTAAATGCATCGATTATCAAAACGTCCGAGGATATTATGAAAAACAAAATGATTCATGAAAAACTTGCGCTTTGCGGTTTAGTGCTGACGGGATTAGCACTGGTTCCGTTACTGAGTTTTGCCGCGGAAGAAGCCAAGCCTCCGGCTGCGCAACCGCGCCCGGCGCAAAAACAACTGGTACTCGGCGGGCCCGGCATTGAACAAGAAAGAAGCTTTCCCAAGATCGTTTCCGGCAAGTGGACCGGCCCGAAAACAGCCGATGGACAGCCGGATATTCAAGGCCACTGGTCGAATACCATTGCCAACCATAATAACTTTACCGATCCGCAGGGAGGGATTGTCAACGACCCAAATCCCAATCGGGTAGCAAAAGGCGCTAGAGAAGATCGCGCTCCTAGCAGGGTCAGCGATCCGGCAGATGGGCAAGTGCCGTTTCAACCGTGGGCGTTGGAAAAAGTAAAAGAATTTCAAGCTCACTTCCATGATCCGGTTAAACCGGAATATATCGAACCGTTGGCGAGATGCGCCCCAGCCGGAGTGCCAAAATCTTTGTATTGGCACGGCTATGAAATCAGCCAATATCCCGGCTATGTGGTGTTCCAGTTTAATTCCGGTACCCGCATTATTCATCTGGATGGCAAACCGTCCCTGCCGCAAAATATCAAGCTGTGGAACGGCGACTCCCGTGGTCATTGGGAAGGCAACACCTTAGTGGTCGATGTCAACAATCATAACGGCAAAGCGTTATTCGGCCGTTCCGGCGAATTCATCAGCGAAAATGGCCGCATTCAAGAGCGCTATATTTTCGGTAATGACGGCAGCCGTTACACCTATGAAGCCGTGTTGACCGATCCAACGGTTTACACCCGGCCTTTTACCGTGACAGTCCCGGCCCGTAAATGGACGGAAAAAGATCAACCGAATGGTTGGCATTATGAAGTGGAGCCTGCGACCCATTCCGGCAAAAACTTAATTCTTGATCACTACGAGCGGATTTGTACAGAAAACAACGGCGGCTTCGGCTTGGTGGCTGAAGAAGGGAAAAAATAGATGTCGGCACTGGAAATCGCTCAGCAGCTATACGACTCCCAGCTAGGCACGGCCTTACGCGAATCGGTGTATGCTTTTCCTATCGTTGAGGGCCTACACCTGATTGGCTTGGCTTTTTCTGTCGGGCTGCTGTTTTTTGTTGACCTGCGCTTGTTAGGCGTTTTTTTACGCCAAGTGCCGGTGGCAGACATTATGAATCCGCTCAGACCTTGGCTGTTAGGCGGATTTGTACTGACTTTCGTTACCGGTATTTTATTGTTCATTGCTGCGGCAACCAAAATCATCTTACTGCCTGTATTTCTTTTTAAGCTGGGATTTATTGCCCTGGCCGGCATCAATGCCTTGTGGTTTGAACTCAAATGGGGGAAATCAGCAAGCGCTTGGGGTTGGTCACCGGTGTTACCGCCAAGGGTTAAATTTGCCGGCTTTGCTTCCTTATTACTGTGGAGTCTAGTCATTGTTACCGGCCGGCTGATCCCTTACCTCAGTATTGAATAACCTTTAGTTAACCTCTTTTGCAGAAAACTATTATGTCAACGTTAGAACTTTTTAGAGCTTTGCAAGCGAGCAACTTCGGGCGCTTCATCGGCAGTTTGGACCATCTGGTTCATGCAGGCATACAGCTAATGCATATTACCGGCCTGCTGTTACTGCTGTCATCTATAACCTTGGTCAGTCTGCGATTGCTTGGTTTGGGGCTGCGCACAGTGCTGTTAACGGAAATCGCTGATGCAACCAACCGGTTTATCTGGATTGGCTTGGCTTTATTGGTGATTTCCGGCGTATTGATGCTGGCGCCGTCTGCTACCAACTATTACGAAAATGACTTTTTCTGGGATAAGTTAGTGCTATTGGGCTTAGCTTTGCTGGTTCATGTCACCTTATTCCGCAAAGTAACCCGGTTAGAGCGCACGTCGGCAAGCGCCGCGCCGCTTGCCGTCCTTTCATTGTTGTTATGGTTCGGAGTGGCTTTTGCCGGTCGCTTTATCGGCTTTTTTTGATTTGGATAAATTATGAAAAACTCTGCACTATTGCCTGCACTTATTGTCGGCGTCTTGCTAAGTGCTTGTACAAGCGTCGCCAAGCATGAAGTAGAGACATTGTATAAGCCCAGCGCCAGCATTCAAGACATCATGTTGTCTATCATCGATCCCAATATCGATTATGTTTGGAATTCAGTTGCCAGCGTAAGCACCTCCCAAGGTACGGAAGAACGGCGTCCGCATACCGATGAAGAATGGCGGCTAGTCAGGCAGCATGCGCTTGTTGTTTTGGAAGCCAGTAATTTGTTGTTAATTGAAGGTCGGCCCGTAGCATTGCATGGAGCCAATACCGCCAGCGGCGGCGCGGAATTGACTGCGGCGGAAATACAAAAAGCCATCACAGCCAACCGCGCAGATTACGTCCAACGTGCCCATGCCTTGCACGATGCCGTACAAAGCGTAATTGCCGCCATTGACAAAAAAAATGTTGAGCAATTAGTGGAAACAGGCGGTGCGGTCGATCAGGCTTGCGAACAATGCCACGGCCAATTTTGGTACCCGAATGACAAACGGCCTAAATAGCTATTGAGACTGTGAAAGTATTTGTTTTAGACCAAAAGCAAAAGCATTCACCACGAAGACACGAAGGACACGAAGTTTTCAATGCATTGAGTTTAAATAATTATTTTTCCTTCGTGATCTTCGTGTCTTCGTGGTGAATAGGTTTTTAAACTCATTTTGATAATACTTTCACCCCCTTATACTTCGTCTAATCCGGCATAAAGATATTGCCGGATGATTTCACAACTCTGATCCCAGCGAGGATGGCGAATGTAGGCTGCCAGCGCATTCCGGCTCACAGTCAGCAACAGCTCGCGGTCGTCATGCAGTTTTTGCAGCAGAACGGCTAAGGCTTGCGGATCTTCAGGTGCGATCAGGTAACCGTTGTCACCGTGGTTGATGATTTCTCCGGCGGCTCCTGCCGTGGTACCGATGACCGGCAAGCCGAATTGCTGCGCTTCCACATAAACGATGCCGTAACTTTCATAGGCGGACGGCAGCACCATCAGATGGTGTCGTTGGTACAAATCGGCAAGCGACTGGCCCTGTACCGGCCCCATAAGGATAACCCGTTCTTGCAGTTGCGCAGCCCGGATAAGTTTTTGCACTTGCTTTACATATTCCGGTTCCATGTCCAGCCGTCCGGCCACTGTCACTTGAAAATCCTCAGCCGAGAGTTCGCGCAGGGCCTGAATCAGCACATGCAAGCCCTTGCGGCGAATGACATTGCCGACGACCAGGATTTGCAATGGGCCATTAGCCAACGCACGCTGCCTGATGGCGTCAACGTCTGTACTTGTTTCCGGGAAATTATCGCCCGCAGGTACGGCAACGCAGTGCGGAGGCAATTGGTTATGAAGCAATTGGCGGGTCTGTGCCAGCGTCGTTTGGCTGTTAACTATCATCCCTGCCACAGACTGGAGATAACGGCGCTCGATCGCACGGTAAAACCAAGCGCTGTACCAAGAATGATGATCGAAGGTAGTGAGCAGATGCACCAGTGTTACCACGGGTATTTTGACTCGTCGGCTTAGTCGCCGGTTCATCAAAAACACCGAAGGATGCACCATGGCATCCTGAATCAATATATCAAGATCGGCGGCGACGATTTGCTGCAAACAGCCGTTACTGAAATTATCACCCAGATGCCGCCGGTAGTTGCGCGGCGGCAGGCTGATGATTGTCACATCGTCCCCGTGGCGGCGCAAATAGGACACCAATTTGCGGTTGTACAGATAGCCGCCGCTCAAGGTTTCCATGTCGCCATAAACCAATAGGCCTATGCGCATCGGTTGTAACCTATTTAGTAAGTCAGCCGGTAAGCCGCCCAGCAGCTATCGTTTTCCCACAGTTTTAAACGTAGCGAGCCGGTTCCAGGCGGATTTATTGCGGCGTGCAGTTTTTCGCAGATGATGCGGCTGAAGTGTTCAATGCTGGGGTTAAGCCCGGCAAATTCCGGTTTGTCGTTAAGCAGTTCATCGCGGAAGTCTTTGACAATCGCATCCAAGGCGGCTTCGATAGCCACAATATCCACCAGGTAACCATGCTGATCCAGCTGGTCGCCTTCAATACGCACCTCTGTTACATAATGATGGGCGTGCGGCTGGTTTTCGGTGCCCCAATCGCCGCCTATCAGGTAGTGGCGGGCGATAAAATCACGGGTTACGGCTACGGTATACATATTGGTTTTTCCTTGGTTGTTAATAAGTGATGATGGCTTGTAAAACTTTTTTTCTCGTTCCCACGCGCTGCGCTCGTCGTTATACACATCTCGACGTAGGCCGGAATAAG
>CAZJOY010000068.1:0-17001 GCA_964547705.1 uncultured Methylobacter sp.
CCGATCTGAATGACATGACGCACGCCGAGAACCACAGGCTTCAAGAGCTTTTGGAATATAGAATGCGGGAAGCGCTAAAGAAGAATTTTAAACTGGTCGCTCATTCCGGCCCGGATACGTTACGCATTCAATTTGCGATTACCGACGCGGAATCATCAATACTGCTGCTGGATTTATATACTGCCGTTTACCCCTCCGCTCGTGCCTTATCACTGCTTAAAATGTTGGCGACAGGCACTGAATCTTATGTCGGCCAAGCCAGTGTCGAGGGTAAAATCACCGATTCGCAAACAGGCGAATTACTGATGGCTTCAGCAGATTGCCGGGCAGGCGGAAAAACGCTGATGGGTTCTTTCGACAGCTGGGATGATGTTGAGCAAGCCTACCAATATTGGGCGAGTCAATTAAATTATCAGCTTTGTATGAAACAGGGACAGACTAACTGCCAAGAGCCCGAATGAATTTACCACACCGAACTTTAATCAAAACGAACACCATGCTCACTAATACAGCACTCATTCTGTTGTTTGCACTGACAGTCTCATCACCCGCTCAGGCCGAAGTCTCTATATGGTTCGATGCCGATGGGAATTCTCACTATATTGGATCGGAAACCGATGATTCTCTGTTAATGGAAAACCACGCTGGACTAGAAGCCAAATCACCTTCTCCCACTAACAAAAACAAAGCAGTTGCACCGCATGTCGATCTTTACATCACCAGTTGGTGCCCTTACTGCAAAAAAGCCATCATCTTTCTGCGCAGTAATAGTATTGCTTTTAATGAATACGATATTGAACGAGATTTTGATGCTGCTGATCGTAAAGCAAAGCTTGCCCCCGATTATAGCGGTGTTCCGTTAGCAGTCATTAATGGCGCCATCATTCGCGGCTTTAACGAGAGCAATTACCGAAAAGCACTAGCGAAAATTGAAATTAATCGATAAAAAACTTATCTATGAACAAAATATGGTTAGGGATATTTTTTTCAGGATTGGTATGGTCGGGTATTTCTCCTAAAAACTACCTGACCTGGATGCTTGAAACAGCGCCCGCGATAATCGCTTTTATCGTGCTTATCGCGACTCGCCAAAAATTCCGCTTAACGGATTTGGCTTATAACTTAATCCTGATCCACAGCCTTATTTTAATGATCGGCGGGCATTACACTTATGCGGAAGTCCCGCTGTTCGATTGGCTAAAGGACGTATTTAATTTAGACCGTAATAATTACGACAAAGTCGGCCATTTTGCGCAAGGCTTTGTTCCCGCGATAATCGCCAGGGAAATCCTGATCAGGAAACAGGTGTTGAAAAATATCCTTTGGCTTAACTTTTTCGTCATCTGTATCTGTCTTGCGATCAGCGCTTTTTATGAGCTGATTGAATGGTGGGTTGCGCTATTAAGCAAAGAAGCTGCCGAAGCGTTCCTTGGCACTCAAGGCTACGTCTGGGATACGCAATCGGACATGGCTTATGCTCTGGTTGGCGCGGTGCTGGCATTGGTTTTGTTGAGCCGTTTTCATGATCGGCAACTTGACCAGTTGATGACTGGATCGATTCGAGCTCCATCGTAGAGCCCGGAGGACTGGCACTAACAACCCCTTCGTAGTTAATATGAGCATTGGCGGAAGCGTTTACCCGGCTGATTGCGACGCTATTGATCAGGACATTACGACTGCAATCAGAGACCTGACTGATCGCAGTGTTCCAGTCATAATAGCCTCTGGGAACAATGGGAGTCGAAACGGAATCAGTTGGCCAGCTTGCATCCCTCAGGCTATTAAGGTAAGTTCGGTCCTCAACGATACAGCAGGTACATCCCTTGCTAGTTTCGCAAATATAGGCAATCCAACAAGCTTCACCGGACCGATTCTGTTGGCTCCGGGGGTGATAGCGGCACACTGATTAACTCCGCAGATCGTGCTTCAGCTACTGCAACCAGACAGTTACAAGGCACGTCGCAGGCATCGCCACATGCAGCTCTGGCCTATATGCCGCAATTAAAGCTGCCTCTCCCGGTATTAGCGTCAACAATGCCACGTCCTGGATCATGGGGACATTCAGTATTCCAGTAACGTACTCCTTGCCGGCGCCTGTTGGTACTAAGAATTGTCGTCGACTTCGCATGTCATTATGATTAAATTATAGTCCTCGTTAAATACGAGTCCTCCTATTGTAGCAGGAAATGCCTGTTCATCGCTTACGCATGGATGAGCATTTCCTACCTACATCCTAGAAAACAACAAACCTATGATTTTTTATTGGAGCTATTATGAAACCACTTATCCGACGCCTGATGTTATACAGTGTTTTTGCTATGACCTGCATGTTAGCAGTTTCAACTTCACAAGCCGCCATGTACTCAACCACGGTATTCACGAAACCAGGGCAATACTGTGTTGCTAGAAGCGAATGGCGCGGTGGGCTGAGTCAAGCCACTTTTGATCATCACCTAAGCATAGCAGGGAACGACCAGTTCAAGAATGGTGATGTATTTGTCGGTTTTCGCCTGAGAAGCCGACCTGACACCTTATGGTTATCTGAAGGTGGTGGAAAATGGTCTGTTTATGATGCAAGTAAAGACCCTGTAGCCTATTATATACAAGGAACAGACCTGCAACCTGTGCTTCCCTCGTCTATCCTCCCTCTGCCAACGGAACTACAACCAGTGATGCGAATATCAATTATCCCACAGCCAACAAATTTGACAGCGTTCTCTGGAGATGGTGAGCTGCTGGTGGGCTATGGCCTAAGAAACAACACGGCAGCAACTGTAAAAGATTCGTTTCAAGACATGGTAAATAATCACCGCTTTTCGGTAGTTTGGTCAATAGGTGCTCCACTGGAGCACCTTGGGCCAATCTGCCTAACGATAACTGCGGCGGCTGCGAACAGTAATGACATCGTTGACCTTCCCATGAATCAGCAATAAAGTTACATTCAGACAAGCCTTTCTCGTACCCGCTCTACGTTATGCTTGGCTAGTCACAATTTTGCAAAGAACGCGTTAGGTCTTGCATTGTGCATTTTTAGAATAGCCATAAATCGGTTTCATATGCAAAACATAAGCTCTCTATTCTCCTCTTATAATTTTTTGTTGAAGAGAGATTATGAGACATCTCTCCAGCGAACAGTTATGGCATCATTTACAAAAATGACTTAATGTTGGGAGGCGAATTTGCTATGACATACCTGCTAAGCAGTCCCATTTCTAATGGTTGAAGCTGACTCTATATCCACAATGTTCACTGCACCAACGCAATATAGCTTTCCTCAAGCTGTATTGCCACTGCTCTACTCCTCTTGATCATACCGACAATCGCTCCCATGCCGGAGCTCTACTGCTATTAAGTAAGACTTTCTTGTTAAAATTACCGAACCATGACGGGCTTAAAAATTTATCCCGCCTCACCGCCATAAGTTCAAAGCGAACTGAGCAAATTTTAACTTAATGGCAATAATGCCTGAGCTTAAGGACGATAATCGCAGTTCCATTTCTCAGTCGCTAAGCAGTTTTGTTATTTCCTATTGCTCATTCATTGTAAAATAACGTCTATTAGAAACCACTACTACTGATAATCATCATGAAATCAACATTAACCGTTAGTGCTGTTCAACAGCCCTGCGATGAAGACAGACAAACCAATCTTGATTTTTCCATAGCAAAAATTCATGAAGCCGCAGCCGCAAATGCCGACTTGGTCGTATTGCCCGAGCTGCATCTGGGGCCTTATTTTTGCCAAAATGAAGATTACAACAACTATGCCCTTGCCCAACCTATCCCCGGCCCGACCACGGCGATTTTATCGGATGTGGCTAGAGAACTCGGCATTGTTATCGTATCGACCATTTTCGAAAAGCGGGCACCGGGGCTTTATCACAATACTGCTGTGGTTTTCGATAAGGATGGCAGTATTGCCGGTAAGTACCGGAAAATGCATATTCCCGACGATCCGGGCTTTTATGAAAAATACTATTTCACACCCGGCGATTTGGGTTTTAAACCCATCGAAACCTCGATCGGCAAATTAGGCGTATTGGTATGCTGTGACCAATGGTACCCTGAGGCTGCCAGATTGATGGCTTTGGCCGGTGCGGACCTATTGATTTACCCGACCGCGATAGGCTGGGATCCTGAAGATACGCCTGAAGAACAACAACGCCAGTTGGATGCATGGATTACCATTCAGCGCGCCCATGCTGTCGCCAACGGCATTCCGGTTATTGCCTGCAACCGGATCGGTTTTGAGCAAGCGCCGAATTCGACTACCGGTACAGGTATTAACTTCTGGGGCAATAGTTTTATCGCCGGTCCGCAAGGGGAAATTCTTACCAGCGCTAATGACTCGGAAGCAAAAGTGCTCAACTATACGCTTGATAGCGCAAGGTCTGAACGGGTCAGACAAATATGGCCGTTCCTGCGCGACCGCCGGATTGATGAATATGGCAATTTGACCAAGCGTTTTATTGATTGAAGCACTATGTAAAGCCACATATCGAACAACGGCGAAAGGCGAAAAAATTATTGCACAATTCAACTTTCGCCTTTTGCCCTTCATCTTTCAAACCATGTCATCCGCATTCCATTGCATTTGATAGCGTTCAATAGTTACCGGAAACTTAATTATGCATACGTCAGACAGCCCGGATGTTTTTAGTCAAATACACATTGATGTTGCACGTAATGCAACCGATGATTTCAATTTGTTCCACGATAGAAACCGGTGGGGGCGTATCAACCGCAATCCGTTCAATGGTCCGATTGCGCTCGGTTTTCAAGTGGAATCGTTGCTTGAGCATAAAGTTTTTCTTCATCGCAAGTTGCATAAAGAAAACAAGCTTATCAGAGATAAAAACCTGCGCTTTAGCAACTACCAATTTTCATTTGTTAATGCGGTCAAACCCGGGCGGGTGGTATCGGTCGATATCAAACCATCGAAATTTAAAGAAGATCCCGAGACGATACTCAGCAACAGGATTGCTGTTAAATCCGATGGCGAACTGGCATTACTGGGCTATAAAACCGAATCCAAATTTGCTTTATTTCTGACTATTCCCGAGCTTCCTCAATTTGGCGCTCTGAATCAGCATCCCGACCGGTCTTTTATAGCCGGCAGTAATTTTTTTTTGAAACGAAAATACATTACAACTAGTAACGCAAAAAACTTTTTGTGCGGTTCCCTGGTCGATCAGGATGCGTTTTTCGACCCTTTTAAGAATAAAGTGGTATTTCCTGAAATATTTCCGTGCAGCCTGATATCCAGTGCATTGCTGGAAAAAGCGGTCATAGAAAAGCACGATTTCGAACGCAATCCGTTGGTGTATATGTCGCATAAGATCAGCATCGATCGCAGCTATCTGACTAAACTCAAATCCGGCGAGGCGCTGTATATACTGATCAGACAAATACCGCCCGAACCAAAGAAGGACGGTATAGGTAGCGCAATAGAATCACCCTATCATTATGAATGCTACGGTCTGATGGAAGATAAAACAATTCTCTACCGGGCGCTGATTTCCTTGGCTCCGCTGGTGCAAATCCTGAATACGCTGAAATAATTTGCTATGCCGGACTTGAAATATTTAATCGGCTATCCCGACAATGTAACCGGCCAAGTGCGCCAGTTGATCGATAGCAATAAACTGGGCGAAACGCTATTAAAAAAATATCCGGTTGCTCATACGGTCAGGACGGATAAGGCTTTGTATGCTTATACCGTTGACATCAAGAATGCTTCGCTGAAACAATCCCAGCCGCTTAGCAAGGTGATTTACGACGATAAGATTAAAGATCTGCATCATGCTCTGGGGCTTCATACGTTTATTTCCAGAGTACAAGGCGGCAAGCACAAGGCAAAAAACGAAATCCGGGTGGCTTCGTTGTTTAAAAATGTGCCGTTGGAGTTTTTACGGATGATTGTTGTGCATGAACTGGCCCATTTAAAGGAAAAAAATCACAACAAGTCGTTTTACAAATTATGCGAGCACATGGAACCGTCTTACCACCGGTTCGAGTTGGATATGAGGCTGTATCTGACTCATATGGATTTATTCGGGAGACTGTACTGATGAATTGGCAAGCGATTATCCAGCATATTGAATCAGCGATTCAGCAACCTTTTAAATTACTGAAGGCGCAGCCGGTCTCCGGGGGCGATATTAATGCGGCTTACCGGTTGCAGTCGGCTTACCAGGTTTTTTTTATCAAATTGAACAGGCCTGATCGGTTGCCGATGTTTGAAGCCGAAGCCGCGGGATTGGAAGCATTGGCGCAAACCCGGTCCATCCGTGTACCGAAGTTTATTGTTTGCGGACAAACATCCGAACATGCATTTTTGGTGCTTGAGCATGTTACCCTGCATAGCTTAAATACCCGTTCCGAGCAGTTGCTGGGTCAGCAGTTAGCTCAGTTGCATCTACATAAACAGCCTTATTTCGGTTGGCACCGAGACAATACCATAGGCAGCACAGCACAAGTCAACGGCCAGTACCACAACTGGATTAAATTCTGGCAAGAACAGCGTTTGGGCTATCAATTAAATTTGGCTGCATCAAAAGGCTATGGCGGAAGCTTACAAACACTGGGCGAAAAACTCCGCGCTGATTTAGGACCGTTATTTTCGGGTTATCAGCCGCAACCGGCTTTAGTGCATGGCGATTTATGGGGCGGCAATGCGGCGGCTGATGAGCAAGGTAATCCGGTTATTTTTGACCCGGCCTGTTACTTTGGCGACCGGGAAACCGATCTGGCAATGACTGAATTATTCGGCGGCTTCGGCCCGGCTTTCTATCAAGCCTATCAAGACGTTTATCCATTGGATCCGGGCTATGCTCACAGGAAAATGCTGTACAACTTATACCATATACTTAATCACCTGAACTTGTTCGGACAAAGCTATCTGCATCAGGCAGAAAACATGCTCAATAAGTTATTGAGTGCTTTATAAAACCGCTCATTTAGTATTAAATTGCCCTTCTAAACCACTCATCCTAAAAATCAGGATAAATTCTACACGCTAAAATAGTATAAAATACTGTGAACAATATCCCATTTTTTCACATAAAAGTTGCATAATTGACTTTTTATATTGCGCCTGAGTATCGATGAGCCTCAATCTGACAGTACAACAAGTTTTTTGCTGGTCTATACAGTTGACTGTTCAGCAGGATTACCAGGCATTGACGTATAAATTTTTAGACATTCTTGCTGAGATTGCTTGGATCGATAGCGCGGTTATTTACGAAATTTATCACCACGGAAGAAAAAAACCCGGAGAAACAAGTACTATTCCTGAACTATTAATCAGGCAGTTTCCTCTGGATTTCACCAGAAATTACGAAGAAGAAGACCATAACAGCCTGTTTGCCGGGCTTGACCATATGGCTGACTTGAATCTCAGCACTCCGGATGACTCCGGCTTATATAATTGGGCTATCTTTTCCATAAGAGGAAGCTGCGGCCCTGAACGTGCTATTCATCTAGAAGGTGCATTTAACAGGGAAATGGTTGGGTTACTGAGTAATTTACGGGAAATGTATAGAAATTTAGTAATACTGCATGACACTAAAGAACGGGATGTGCTCACTAAACTACCGAATCGGCAATCTTTAGATGCTCGCTTATTACAAGTTTGTGAACACTACAGCGACTATCAGGTTATTGATAAGTCCGAAGAGAAAAGCTCATGGATTGCCATACTGGACATTGATCATTTCAAACGGGTTAATGATGATTTCGGTCATTTGTATGGAGACGAAGTATTATTAATATTTAGTCAATTAATGGAGAAATGCTTTCGTTATAATGACTTTCTATTTCGTTTCGGTGGCGAAGAATTCGTTGTCATCCTGAACCTAGCTAGCCAAAAAACAGCTGTAGCGGCCTTTAATCGTTTCCGGGAAGTGGTTGCCAATTATGCTTTTCCCAATGTTGGGCGCATCACTGTCAGCGTTGGCTTAACGCATGTGGACGGTATATCTATGCCCACGACACAGTTGGATCATGCCGATAAAGCGCTTTATTATGCTAAGGACAACGGTAGAAATAGAGTGGTCTTATATGAAGATATATCTATTTTTACAGATGATAAGGATCTAAGTGAAATCGAGTTGTTTTAAAGCGGTATATAGTTGATCTTCGATCAAGCTAAAATACTAGACTTATCTTCTCATCTAAAATACTGGGATAATGGCGGTCAACCGCACAGGCTATCATTCATGAGGAAAAGCTAATGTCCGATATAAAATCCCCAACTGTTTCAAACCCAGGCATGCTGATTCCAGTCAACCCGGCTATTGAAAATTACATGCATAGTTTGCTGCATAATACAGATCATCCTGTGTTGATGGAAATGGAAGCGCTTGCCCAGAAAAATAACTTCCCTATCGTTGGTCGTCTAGTTGGAGTCTTCATTGAGACACAGGCCAAAATGATTAATGCCGAACGGGTGTTTGAATTTGGCAGCGGCTACGGATATTCAGCCTATTGGTTTGCCAGAGCGGTAGGCCCGAAAGGCAAAGTGATCTGTACCGATGCCGATTTTCTGAATCAAGAAAAGGCCGAACAATATCTCGGTACTGCCGGCTTATGGGATCGAATCGATTTTCGCTCAGGCATTGCTCAAGATGTGTTTGCTCAAACTGAAGGGCTGTTCGACATCTGCTATAACGATGTCGATAAAGGCGATTATCCTGAAATTTGGCTTATGGCTAAAGATAGGATTCGCCCCGGCGGGCTTTATATTGCCGATAATGTGCTTTGGCGCGGTCGAGTCGCCGTAGAAAAGCATACTGATATTTTTCCTGGCTGGACTGAAGCGATTATTGAACACAATAAACTTATTTTTAATGATCCCGAATTTGATACTTTCATCAATCCTAGCCGTGATGGCGTAATCGTCGCAAGAAAAAAGACAGCATAGAAAAAGATACTCCTTCTTTCTAAATAATATTATGCTACCGTTTTACATCAATGAGTCATGAGGATTTACTAATGCCCTATACCAAAGATATTGTGGAAGAACTGAACATTCTTGCTCACTACAACCTGGCTACCACTCAAGAAGGAATTAAGGTTCATAAAACAGCCTCCCCGGAAGCAATTGCCGC
This sequence comes from uncultured Methylobacter sp., assembly GCA_964547705.1. Lineage (GTDB taxonomy): Bacteria > Pseudomonadota > Gammaproteobacteria > Methylococcales > Methylomonadaceae > Methylobacter_A. The sequence continues at coordinate 9,110 of CAZJOY010000068.1, forward strand.
CACTCACCGGCTATTCTTAAAAGGTTTAATATCTCAGGATGATGGAGGTTATCTAACCAATCTAGGACTTGAAACTGCGAAGCAAGCTCAAACAGTTCTGGATATACTCACGGCTTAAAACCATAACTTTAAAATCTGTTACGGTTATATCAAACCGTAAGCAATAAAAAAGGTTTAGCGATGTTATCGCTAAACCTTTTTTATTGCTCAATTATTGTTTAATTTAGGCTGCTAGCTCAACCGCTGCTCTCAATTTTTTCATCGCGTTTTGCTCCAACTGTCTGATCCTTTCAGCAGAAACATTGTAACGTTCGGCAAGCTCATGCAATGTAGCTTTTTTGTCCATTAACCAGCGACTTGAGAGAATATCCAGGCTGCGTTCATCCAACTCCGCCATTGCATCGGCCAATATATCCTGCTCATGGCCTTCCCAATCTGAATTCTCAAGCAGTACCGCAGGATCAGCACCGTGCTGATGAAGATAGCTGGCTGGAGCAACATAACTTTCTTCCGTTGATTCATCGGCCGGCATGTCAAATGACATGTCTCTGCTGCCTAACCGTTTTTCCATTTCATAAACGGAACTCACATCAACATCAAGATCTTTAGCAATTGCCAAGGCTTCGTCATTGGATAACCAGCCTACATCCTGTTTGGATTTACGCAAGTTAAAAAACAGCTTGCGTTGTGCTTTGGTGGTAGCGATTTTTACAATAGCCCAGTTCTTAATAACATACTCGTGAATTTCGGCTTTAATCCAATGTACGGCGAAAGACACTAAACGCACGCCTATATCAGGATCAAAACGTTTAACTGCTTTCATCAAGCCGATATTACCTTCCTGAATAATATCCGGCATAGACAAGCCATATCCACTGTAACCTCTGGCTACATGGACCACAAAACGTAAATTGGTCATGACCAGCTCGCGTGCCGCTTCCAAGTCGCCATTATCTCTAAATTTTAAAGCTAACTCGCGTTCCTGTTCTACTGTCAATTTAGGCATTTGCCTAACAACATTTAAATAAGCATCAAATGTTCCGACTGATAAATTAATAGGTAAAGCTAGTGCGTTACTCATTGAAACCCCCTGTAAGAAACTTTTTTTGAATTCTAGCACTCTCCAACAAAGAGTGCTAATAATTTTCTACTCGGGTTTTAATTGTCGAAGTTGAAAATGAAGTACTATCCAGGAACCTACTACACCTAATACAGACGAAATGAATAACAATGCCAACGTTTCAGTAAAGCCAAAGAACAGCACATGGAAACCATCATCATAAAGCCCGGAGAGCTTTTCAATAGGTTGTTTCAAAATCAGCATAATTATTGTGACGATAAACCATGCTGCCACGCCGGAAAAAAAACCAATCCAAAAACCACTGTACAAGAATGGCCTATGAATAAAGCCGTTGGTCGCTCCCACCAGTTTTGCGATCACGACTTCATCACGACGATTATGCACTTCCAAGCGTATGGTATTTGCTGTAATAAACAGCACCCCTGCCCCCAGCAATAAGCTCAATAAGATAACGCCACGCTCCGCCACTTCCATAATAGATTGTAAGCGTTTAACCCATTGCATATCCATCTGCGCAAAATCAACTTCAGCTGATCGCTTAAAATCATCAAGCAGAATCTCAAGCGCCTGCTCATCTTTCAATGAGTTCTTGGGAAATACCTGAACAACAACCGGTAATGGGTTATTTTCCAAGGCTTTCACCGCTTCACCGAACCCGCTGTATGCCTGAAATTCTGCCAGCGCCTCATCCTTTGTAATTAACTTAACTTCCTGAATATCGGGATTCTGCCTAATGCTGTTGACGAACTTATTTGCTCTTGCTTCTGAAATGTCATCTTTAAGAAATAGAGAGATTTGATTACTGGCTTCCAAATTGCCTGCTAACTGCTGAAGGTTCACTACCAGAATATAAAACCCACTGGCTAATGAAATGGCAATAGCCAAAACTACAATCGTCATTACAAAAGAAAACCGCGATGCGAGTAATCGCCCAAGACTTGAAAACAACGCATGCGCATGCAGGTTCCGATAAGCATGAAATTTATCGACAAAATTTCCGCCGGAAATTTTCGTTTGCCAGCGTGGCTCCTGCTTACCTGCTTTTTTATTAACAACGTGCTTCATCATTTAACTTGCCACCAATTGGCCGTGGTCCAGTTTTAATATCCGATGGTTCATTTGAGCAATCAATGAAATATCATGCGAGGCAATTAATATGGTGACACCAACCTGTTGAAACTGTTCGAATAAATGCATTATCTCTGCAGACAGTTCCGGATCAAGATTTCCTGTCGGCTCATCGGCCAAAATCATCGGAGGCTTATTAACCACCGCTCTTGCGATCCCGACTCGCTGCTGTTCGCCGCCCGATAGAACCGCTGGATATTTTTTTTCTTTGCCTAATAAGCCGACTTTATCCAATGATGCTCTTACCCTTCGGGAAACTTCGTGATGTCCGTAACCTGCTATCACTAGCGGTAATGCGACATTGTCAAAAACCGTCCTATCCTGTAGCAGTTTGTAATCTTGGAAGATCAATCCCACTTTCCTACGTATAAAAGGGATTTGTCTGTCCTTAGCCTGATTGAGATTTTGACCATCCAATAAAACCTGCCCCCGGCTGCAACGCTCAATAACTGCAATCAATTTTAATAATGTACTTTTTCCAGCACCTGAATGCCCGGTCAGAAAAGCCATTTCATTGCGTTGCAGATGAAAGCTGACATTGCGCAATACGTCGCCTGCGCCGGGATACCTCATACTGACATTATCAAACTTTAACATAGACTTTTTTAATCTTTGACAAACAATGCATCTACAAAAGCATCTGCATCGAAATCCTGCAGATCATCAATACCCTCACCTATTCCTATAAAACGAATGGGGATTCCAAACTGTTTAGCCAGCGCAAAAATTACACCTCCCTTTGCTGTACCATCGAGTTTGGTCAGAGCCAAACCTGTTAATGTAACAGTCTCATTAAATAGTTTTGCTTGCGATAAGGCATTTTGCCCAGTACCGGCATCCAGCACCAGCAGCACTTCATGAGGCGCTGTTTCATCCAGCTTACTGATAATTCGTTTTACTTTTTTCAATTCATCCATCAGATTGGATTTGGTATGTAAGCGTCCGGCGGTATCGGCAATTAAAACATTGATGCCTTTTGCCTGTGCGGACTGTACCGCGTCATAAATAACCGATGCCGAATCAGCTCCGGTATGCTGGGCCACCACATGAATATTATTGCGTTCACCCCACGTTTGTAATTGCTCGACTGCTGCTGCTCTAAAAGTATCCCCAGCGGCTAACATGACGCTATGGCCTTGTGTCTGCAAACGTTTGGCCAGTTTACCGATAGTTGTGGTTTTACCCGCGCCATTAACGCCGACAACCAGGATAACAAAAGGTTTATCCTGCTTTGGAATCTGCAAATTCTTGCTACAAGGACGAAGCATGCTCAGCAATTCCTGCTTTAAGGCGGCTGTTAACGCTTCTCCATCGTTAAGCTGGTGGCGTTCAACACTTTCAGTTAATCGTTTGATTATTTCCGTGGTTGCATCAACGCCTATATCAGCCATTAACAAACTGGCTTCAATCTCTTCCAGCAAATCCTTGTCAATTTCCTGCCGACCGATAGGTATATGCGCCAAAACTCCGCTAAGTCCTGAACGGGTTCGCTTTAACTGTGTTTTAAGACGTAAATATAATGATTCGGGTTCCGCTAACGGATAAGCTTCTTCCTCTACAGGAACAATTACACCTTTCCGATGCGGCTCAACTTCTACAGGGCGCTTTAACTCTTCAACATAGCCATACCGACTATAAAAGCTAATAGCAATCAACGGCAACATCAGCAAAGCGGCAAACGCATTATGAGCTACGGCCGCCCATAGAGGCTCCCCAAACTTGACACCAACAACGCCCGACCCGATCTGCATCAACAGCAGCACACTCAGCCATATACCCGATCTTCTTATTGGTTTTAAATGATGCTCGGACGTTGCATTCAACATCAACAGAGAGAGTACGACAAAACTGACCAGCGCCCCAACCCTGTGCAACCAGTTTGCAGCGACTTGTGCATCGAATGCTATAACACCGGTATAACCTGTATTTAATCCGTTAAAGAAATTCAGTGCACCTTGATAATCGGCTTGAGGCCACCATGAACCATTACATTGAGGAAAGCCGGAGCAGGCTAAGGCCGCGTAGTTAGCGCTAACCCAGCCGCCTAAAAAGATCTCTAAAAATAAGATCAACATTGCAAGTCGGGAAAATACAGTTAAGCCATTATTACGAACAGCTAATAGCGAAACTTTCGGATTAACTCTTAAATACAGCCAAAACAGCAGCCAGAAAGACATCATTCCCAACAACAAATGCCCGGTTACAATAATAGGCATAATGTGGAACTTTACGGTCCACATTCCTAAAGCCGCCTGCAATCCCACCAAAAGCACCAAACCCAATGCAGTCGTAACCGCCGCTAATCGGATTTGTTGCTGACGCCACGAAAGCAACGCCAACACTAAAACAGTTATACCTAAAGTCGCCGCCAGATAACGGTGGCTCATTTCCTTCAAAGCTTTTTCAATATCCGGTGTCTGGCCAGGAAACGCCTCTGCCGCATGCGCTTTAAAATCGGCTTGATCGCTAACAATGGCTTGTCCATAACATCCTGGCCAATCAGGGCAACCCAGCCCCGCCCCCGATAGCCGGACGTATGAGCCGGCTACGATGACTATTAAGGCTAAAACAACACCAAAGAGAGTTATTTTTCTGAACATTTTATTTTCCACTATCCGATTTGTGAGATTCGTAAAAGATGCATAAGATCGCTCTTTACATTGTAAGGATCAAAACCCGGCTCATACTGCATCATTAAATTGCCTAATGGATCCATTAATAGAAGCATTCCATCAGGTATATTGCCTTGTTTAAGTAAAGAAACTTTCTTTACAAGCACATCATTGGGCTTAACTTTTAATAAAGTCTTGTCATCTTCCCACCATTTATTAGCGGTTTCCGGCGCAACATCTTTTAATACCAGCACGATTCGACGAGTACGAGTAAGCTCTTTGTTTAACATTAGCCGAATTTGCTTGGTTTTATGGATAGCATCAATGCAGACATCGTTACAGTCGCTATTTGGAATTACATTGACCAACAGCCAGTGGCCGGAAAGCTCGGACATATTGTCGGTTGAAAACTGGTCGAAACCGCTCAAATCAGAGCGTTCTGTTATGAGTGGCGGGGTTATTAACTGCCCATGATTGGTTTGCCCGTTTAAGAGCTGCGGATGATTTTTTAAACCCCAAGCGATTAAAAATGGAATAACCGACATCCCAAAGATAACCAGAATTAATATATGATTTTTATTTTTTTGATTTTGCATCATTCTTTTTTAAAACTATACCAAATAAATAATATTGTTAGTGTCAATGCCAACGCAAACCACTGAATTGCATAGGCTGTATGTTGCTCGGGCTGCATAATGGTCGACGTACGCCATTCCCGCTTATAGCCATCAGGCATCTCTTTAGCAAGTTCAATCTGGAATGGAAGCAAAGAATAGCCTAATTTTTTAGCCAAGACATTACTATCAACCACCTGAACTATCGATGGCCAGCCTTCGGTTGGAGTTTCCGCACCGGCTAATTTTATACCAACGCTTGGAAAATTATTAATTCGCCCGACAATAATTGCTTCCGGCAGTTTAACCTCCAGATCAGAAGGAATCGATCGATCTTGATTTAATGGAATCCAGCCTCTATTTACCAGAACAGCCTTGGTTTCACCTGCCAATATAAAAGGTGTCACGACAAAATAGCCAACTTTTCCGGCACTAATTTGATTATCTATTAAAAACTGATGCTTTACATCGTAATGTCCGACAACCTCGACATTTCTGTATCGCAATATTTCTGTATTATTTTCAATTGCCATCGACAAATGTAGTGTTTCAGTTGCAGCAGCTTGTTCTTGTGCTTTAAGAAACGCTCGTTTCTGCTCTGAGCGATCTAATTGCCACATTCCCAGTGCAATTAATACTACTAGCGAACAAAGATAAACTAATGTTGGAATGATTTTAAACTTCATTGACTAATACCCGAGGAATCATGCTTTTTTCTTTATTCTATTGGCACAGGCTGCTAAATAACCGAGAATACAAGAAAATCTTCTCCATTAACGACCATAACTATTCTCATGATTATAAAAAGCATCGTTATTATCGCCTTTATTCTAATAATTATCAGCTTGGGCTCAGCATTATTCCATCTGGTTAAACACAAGACTCAGGAACAATCCGAAAAAACAGCCAAAGCACTGACTTTTCGCATTACACTTTCAATCATATTATTTATTTTCATTTTCATTGCTTTTGCAACCGGCTTGTTCAAGCCTCATGGCCTAGGTGCTCGAATGCACCAAACACCGGTCGCTCCTTCTAAATAAAAACGGATAACCATTCCTTCCCGACAAAAAAAAAGCGCTGTCTGTTAGGCAGCGCTTTTTTGGGTATGGCTGTTTAAATTAAATTACATAAACAAATATAAATAATCCTAACCATACCACGTCAACAAAATGCCAATACCAAGCTGCGGCTTCAAAAGCGAAATGATTTTCCGGTTTGAAGTGGCCTTTCCAACTACGAAACAGAACAACACTTAAGATAATAGCCCCTATGCAAACATGAAAACCGTGAAAACCAGTCAACATAAAGAAAGTAGAGCCATAAATACCAGAACCCAACGTTAAGCCCATTTCAGTATAAGCTTCATGATATTCAAATGCTTGGAATGACACAAACAACAATCCCAAACCTACAGTAGCTATCAAGCCTTTAATTAACTGATCGCGGTTTTTTGCAAGTAAGCCATGATGAGCCCAAGTGCAAGATACGCCGCTGGTCAACAATATTAAGGTATTTAAGAAAGGTAATCCCCACGCTCCCATAGGCTCAAATTCACCGCCGACTTTGCCGGGGCCGTTGGTAGGCCAGACCGCCTCAAACGTAGGCCATAATAGTTCTTTGGTTGCGGCTCTCGCGCCTTCTCCGCCCAGCCATGGCACTGATAAGTTACGTGTATACCAAAGAGTACCGAAGAATACGGCAAAAAACATGATCTCCGAAAAGATGAACCACATCATACCCATACGATAGGAAACACCTACCTGCGAACTATACATGCCTGATTCACTTTCGCCAGACTGCAATGTGAACCATCCTGCAAGCATAACAATAAATACAGTCAGCCCCAACAGCATCCAAGCTGAACCAGCTGCTGAACCATTTAAATAATTTGCAAATCCAGCCAGCATCATCACCAAGCCGCCAGTTCCAATAACCGGCCAGGTGGCTTTATGCGGAATGTAATACTCGTTACTTGTAGACATGACCTTCCTCTCTCATTTCACTGATGTTTCAGTATTATCAAAAAATGTATATGCAAGTGTAATTATTTTATATTCTTTAGGAATTTCAGGATTAACAACAAAACGCACCGGCATAGTTCTGCCTTCTCGCGCTTTGAATGTCTGCTCTGAAAAACAAAAACACTCTGTTTTTTTAAAAAATTCAGCAACCGCTCCAGGCGAAATACTTGGAATTGCCCGAGCAACCATTACTTTATCGGTCTTATTTTCTGCGTAAAAGTTCACCGTGTAATATTCACCGGGATGAACTTTCAATTTTTTTATTTCTGAACGAAACGCCATTGGCGTTGCCTCGTTCAGTGCAGTCATAAACTCTACGGTAATCTCTCTGTTTTTATCAACTTCGTAGCTAACATCTTTAATAGCAGACGATTCGACTTTTCCATTGAGTCCCGTTACCTCACATAAAACGTCATAAAGCGGAACCAGAGCA
>CAZJOY010000069.1:0-16967 GCA_964547705.1 uncultured Methylobacter sp.
TGCAAAGCTATATCACGCCCGAACAGTTCGATGAATATGGTGCTGTTGCCAAAGCGTTGGGATTCAAACAAGTCGCCAGTGCGCCGATGGTTCGATCTTCATACCATGCTGATCTTCAGGCTAAATCCGTAATTTAAAATGACAATTCCAATGCTAAATTGTACTGAACATCGCTAATTTGTACTCTACATCGCTAAACGCTACTGAGTGACAATCATGCGAAAGGCAATCCCAAGAATCAAGGAATTTCCAGATGATGGGCGCATCTGGCGAGTAGATTGGTTTGGCGGCGTGGAGCGTAATCATATGGTTCCCACCGAACCTAAAATTCAGCTCATCATCAGCCCGCTACTGGACGGTGTAACAGACTACGCCACCTCAAGTGCGGTCAATCACGAAGAGCGCCGTACAATCAGCATCGGTGTTGGACAACTACCGCTTGTCACCATCGGATCGCTCTGGCTCAACCGCCGCTGCCTCATTGAAACAGCGGGCAAAGATAAAATCTTCCATAACCTCACAATTTCACCTGATACGGTTCGCTTAGTTAAGTCCGATGCCAAGGTAGACGGGCATCCTCTCATCCTCAAGCGCTTCCATCAAATCGGTGCCGGGCTCGCAGCAAATTGTCTAGCCATTAAATGGCGTGACGATCCCTACGGCATCATTGTACCTGTTGCCGAAATTATCCGATTTTACTATGCCACCTCTACCGACTTGGCTAAGGCCATCTTTGCCGGCGACTTCCGTCACGACCTTGGCTCGATCGTAAATCCGGCTGAGTGTGGTTTTAACGAACAGGAAAAACGCTGTTTGCTCAAACTGCGCAAAGAGTTCGCAGATGCAGACGCTTGGATTATTGGCCGTATTCTGAACAACCAGGAAGCCTTTGCAGGAGCCACTCTCATACATGATTCCATGATCAAGGAGGCAGTGCAAAACAAACCACGCCTATATCCGGAAGCCGCATTCCCTTTCATTGGTTCAACCAACCTGCGAGCACGGGTGAAACCAATGCGAACGCCAGATGATAGCGGCTGGCGTTATATCGTTTTCGCCTTGGAACATTGCACAGGACCGTTTCCTTTTAATGCAATCACTTGCGACCGCGATAATAGCAACCTGCGCCCGGAAAAAGGCGAAGATCTTCCAGATGACCAGAAGAAACCTGCATTTCCGGCCAAACCGGCTTCTGGCAAGAACATGACCGATGGGGAATTGCAGAGCGATAACGAACCTTCCAATAACATGCAATCGGCAGTTGTTACACTGCCAGAGGATCGTTTTGGCGCATTGTCCAGCATGGAACTGGAAAAGCCAGAAAAGGAGATGTGTCATTACATTAGCGCCGATGCTGTTCGCCCCCTCGCTTTGCCAACAGATGTACTCGGTACTGGTGATGGCACCTATTCGGACAACGGAGTGACTCCAACAGCGGTAGAAACTGAACGTGTACGTCAGACGCCTCTACCGGTCAGCTTCGAAAATTTCGAGGCTATGATACGGTATTTGGATGAGTTACCAGGATACCAGGCTAGAATTCGGCCGATAAAAGACTCCATAGCGCACATTCCGCTAACAAAGCCTCGTTGGACTAGACAATGGAGCTATCTGGATTCTGGACGAAAAATCAAACGCGCAGTAGTAATCGCCGATGTAATTCATAAGCAGCAAGTCTACAGTTTGATTGAATTTCAATGGCGTGAAGGGGAAGCGTTCAAACTTGCCTTAATGTCTTTGCCTAGTGGAGTGAGGCTGAGTGATGAACTGATAAATAAGTTGCTCTATGTCTTGGCAAAGAAAAATGGACGCTGGGAAAATGCAAAGCCACTGCCAGCAGATACGCGGCTCGCAACGTTAAAACATACGTGGCCATGCGTAGGAGCGTACGCTGATGCAGTGACATCAAAAATAAAAAATATATTAGTTCAAGCTGTTTAATTGTGGAACTAAATAAATGCCTTAAGAATAGTCATAGGTTAACGTCAAATCTAAAAGATTGTCATCTTTGATTAACCTGCCTATTTGTTTTTTAATTTCATTTTGCTCTTTATTCTTAGCCGATATTAGAATTGCAACATTCTTTGGAATGCGGTAATGCTCTAATACCTGCTGTATTTTTCTATTATAAGACTGAATATCTAACTCACTAAAGTTATTTGCTTCTATAATAGGTTTCACAATCTTTAATTCATCCTCATTAAGGCTCCTAAAATCTTCTCTCCAAATATCCGTATATCCCAATTCTTCTTCAAATATTTTTCGGTAGATAATATAGTTTTCTGGCATATATAAAATTTCATGGAATTCATTTATATTGCTACCGAAAGCCTTTTCAAAAAAGTTCCCTTTAATATTATTTCTTGATGGTGCAACAATTCCTTTTGTTACATTGATAATTGCTTGTATTGCTCTAATAAACTTTCTGTTCCAATGCTTACCTATAAAATTCCTTCCCTCTGGCTCAAGCGGCACATACTTCATGGGGAATGAGTAAATATGCAACCCTAACTCCTCACTTAAAGCTTGATTTATTTGGAGGCGTTTGTAAAGGTCGTCAGGTGTATCATGGAAATTGTAGAGTATATAGTTAGATAGCTCACGTATATCATATTTTGACGCAAGTTTAACAGCTTCAATATATTGTTCTTTTAGCCCAAAATAATCAAATGCGATACGCAAAGGACGGATAGGAATCTTGCTAATTAATTTTACAATATCCTCAGTGACATATCGACAATCAGTACCCTGGTTAAAATCAACATATCGTTGCATGGGTTGCTTATACCTATACTTCTCATAGATGTCCTTTATTTTTGGATAAGCTAATAATAATTGCTGTTTTGTTGTTGTTTCAGACTGCAAAAGCCGATGGTCAGATAAGGCCGTATAATAAGCCTCTCTTGAAATACCTCTAGTTCTCTTAAATAATTGGTGAATCAGTCTGTAAGCACGTCTTGTGTAAGCCTTATCGTTGAGTCCAGATTCTAAGTTTTTAATTGCAATATCTAACTGATTAGGTTCAACATACATAGCGCCCTTATAAAATCCTAGGTCTATTATTTCTTGTATAATTTCAGGTAAATTTGGGGAAGCTAAAATATTATTGTCCATTAACAACAAATTTCTTTGATCACCGAATATATCTTTAACTTTACTGAATCTATTATTATTAGGCAACTTTGGTATATAAGTTGGCTCTAATTTCGGTACAGAACAAAATGGGCATTTTCGAGTACATCCTTTTGTCATCATTCCAAAATATGCACTATTAGTTGGATATTTATAATCTATTTCATCCAAAATAGAATAGTCTAGGGGCAAATCATCTATAATAATATCATTATCATCCAACATTCCAGGCTTATCTAATAAACCAACGATCGGGCGGATTCCAGTGCAATTTTCTATCTCAGTCGGTAATAGGGAGGCCATAATACCTCCAACTTTTACATCCTCAATTGGGTTGTTAACAAAGTGCTTAACAAACAAAATTGTCTCAATAACTACTTTCCAGTCAAAAGTAAAAAGAGTGGTAACATATACCCTATCAAATAATGTATCTTGCTCATATTTTTTTCTTGATAAATACTCACGGTAAAATAGTAGACAATTCGTGATAAGAGACTTATTAATAGAGCCAACAATATCTTTGTCATCAAATATTTGATCTTTTTTACTTTTAATAAAATTTTTTATTAAAAAAGCTTTGTCAGACCAAAAAATAGATGCATCAATAGCTGACAATTGATTCAAACACTTATCACACACCAGCTGCAAGATAAGTTCTTTTATATCGCCTTTGTAAAAAGTCACGTCGTCACCTAACATTTTATGGTAGGTTGCGATTTTCATTAGCCCTAAAGGGGGGTATTTATTTTTATATTTGGGCTCTATTAAAAGAATATTTTTTGCAGTCACTTTTATGATTTCCCCTTATTAAACTCTTCAATAATTTTAAGACGAATGTTTTCGACAATTGCTTGATCAGGCAAGCAATCAGCTATCACATCAAAAACTTTTTTTATCAGTTTTCTTTCTTCTTTGCTTTGTCTTGGCAAAGTATTATCATCAATAAATATTATTTTAATCTTATCTTTGCCTGAGTCTGAATCCGACTCTTCCGCAATAAATTCGCTTGATGAACCATTCAGCTTTATCAATTCAAAATCTTTCGTAAGTTCATTGAAAACACGTTGTTTTACTTCACTTTCACTTGAAGTTTCTGAAATTTTCTGTAAATCTTTTTGAGCTTTTTCAGTACGTTTCAGTTGCTCCTCGCGCTTTTTAAACAGCTCATCATTTTCGGATCTGCTTGAAAAACCAACCTGTTTCTTTATTTTGATCTCTTCATCAATTTCGCTTAGTCTAGTTATATCCTTTTGCGCACTTCTTATTTTTGATGATAAATGATATAAACTATAAAGATCTTTAAAATAATCTGTTAAATATAACTCAAACTCTTCCAAATATTCATTATTTAAAAAATAGTCTCTTCTCGCGTTGGGTATTAACTTTGAATGAACCGCATGAACTTCGCCAAAATAGTAAAAATTTCCTCTTGGTTCTCTATGGAGCTTTACGAGGCAATGTTCATCTCCAATTTGAATATTACTTTTTCTTAATCTGAAACCTCTTGCTGGATTAGCTTTATCGGGTATTTGCTTTGAGAAACTCCAAACACCAAACCACCCCCATAGTAATAAATCTTTATCAATTTCAGATTTTTTATAAAAAAACTGGATATCCTTGACCTCATCTATAGATTTTCTATCATTTCCTGCTAGTTCATAAATTTTAGTAGTATATGCTTTAAATAACTCTTCTGAATTTACAGAGATTCTGTACTCATCAAGAAACATCCTCTGCTCTCTAATAAAATCATTGATTCTCCTTATAAAGGTGAATCTTGGATGCATAGCTGTTGGAGCAATCATTGACAAATAATCTTCTATCTCTTGCTTATCGAGCAAAGAATCATTAGTGACATTATCTAATATCACCTTGAAGAAATGATTATCATTTTTTTCAGACTCAGTACTAATTGATGTTATCTCATCAATTACATCGGAAGCAGTTTCCTTAGTATCTCTGTTATTTATAATATGTCTTAGTTTTTTTGCATCCCACTTAATTATGCTTCTAACAGATTCCCCTTGATAAGATGTTTCAAAAGTTAACTTATCACAATAAGCTAGTCCTCCTAATCGACCAATACCTCTAAATCCTTTGTCAACCCCTCTCTGCTTTGTAGATTGTGCTATATTTTTGAGAACATTAGTAACTTCATGAGACTTAATACCGGTTGCATTATCCTCGATAACAATCCTTCTGTTATTTCTATCGATCTCTATCCAGATAGAGCCTTCCTTTATCGACTCTAAGATACCTAAAGCGACAGCTTTGTCAATTTGGTCAGCTGAGTTTTGAATATATTCGCGATAGATAATACGAGCATCCTCATACATCCCTAGCGTCAGAGATTCAATTACATCCTTACCAATTATGGTTTTGTTAAAATCATCCATTTTTAAATTGTTTATAAACAGGTTTGGGAAATTTTATATTAAGAAGGGATCTAAAAATAGGGTTCTGTATTATATATTCGCCTTGTTCCAGACGAGTCATCATGCTTTTATATACACTAGGTACAAATCGATAATCGCTCTTCGATATCTCGATTGCATTAGTTCGACCATAAGCATGAGTAGCGCAATTACCTTTAACGCGATCATGAATCGCACTTTTAAATTGTTCAGCGGAAAAAAGTATAATACCTAGCGAACGCCCTCTTTCAGTAATGTCTAAAACTTGCCTCAAAATTGGTGAGTTTTTAGGTACATCACTAGAAGCGTATTTATTTAATTCATCCACAAATATAACAATTTTTGAAGGTATTTCCTCGTCAGGTCTATCACTCAATTGACCTAATTTCAACTCATAAACTGCTTTGATAACATCGCCAAAAACAAACGCTTGCATATCTTCACTAAGCTTTGCTATATCAACAACTAAAACATCATTTTTTTGAATATTTTCTATAGCTTCTTCAAGTCTAATTTCATTCGAGTCTTTTACTATTCGAGGAGCAAATAAATTATTGCTCAAGGCTTTATTAATAACTCTCTTGAATTTCCGCCAACTTGTTACTGTTATCTCACTATTCTTACCAGATTGTTTCTGACAATATTCATTAATTTTTGATGAAAAATCACTCCAAGACTTAAGTCCACTAAAATCGCCTTGCTCAGTAATAATATAGTTTACTATTGAATCCATGGTTCCAGTTGAATCTTCAATATTTGAAAAAAGAAGTTCAAGACTTTCCTTATCTTGTTCATAGATATATTTATATCTAAAAGCCTTATTTGCATCAATTTGCATACGAATATCGTTGGCTTGAGCATAGCTATTTGCGTTTTGATTTTGAGAATTCTGAGCAAAGGGGTAAAAATATTTAACATTATCGAAAGGCTCTGCTTTTACACCTAGTGTTTCATAGATACTTTTATCATATTCATTTAAGCTATCATTTATTTCATCTATTGCTAATAAATCTCTTCCTTTAACATTAAACAATACATATGCAATGCTTTCGTTTCTTTCTATATCCTCTCTGACCAAGTATTTTTGCTGAATTGCTTTAAGCAAAAACATTGCATATGATGTTTTTGCAGCTAATCCAGATATACCAGAAATATTCAAATGAGCTCCCTCTGGCCCTATTAAAAAATGTGAATTGAAATGTACTGGTAATGTTACCTTATCCTCGCTTTCGTACATTTCTAAATAGCCACAAGGCAATTTATTTTTAATATTATCTAACCCTAAAGCAGTTTGAATTTCTTCTATAGTTGCTAAGCTAACGCTATACCCATCTAATACTGGCGTATAGATATTATTTGTATTACCAACAACCCGAGCCTTTACAAAATTCATACCAATGCGGTGCATATTGGGAACATGATTCACATCTCCAAAATCATTTGAAACATAACTAGTCAAGTAACTTGGAGAATCTGTAATGTGAGATATTTCTTCTATTACACCAAAAGTATATGTATTTCTTATATGATCAACTTTTACCACATCAAATGGATGTAAAACTCTTTCTTTATCTGTCCAAAAATAAAACTCCTCAATCGTTGTTGGGGATTTTTCAGTCGCTGCTATTTTTCCTATTATTTTGCTCATAGTCCTAACATCAAAATAAATTTAAAAAACAAATATCGCTTAAATACTGACTTTTGATAAACTTTTCAGTTAAGTAAATAGGATATAAGTGATTAGCCCAGCGATCATCTGAGCCATAACATGTTGGGCTGCGTTCATTAATGATGTGGCAACTAATACGGTCTATTTCGTCTGAATCTAAACCCTCATCATTTTCTTTATCGGTAACTAAAATTTTTTCAATTTTTAAAACACCATTAAATGGGCTAGCTGTTCTATATTGTTCTCTTAGCCGTAAGTACCACACACTAAAATAAACACCAGGTATCCGTGCCACTGAATACTTATACGCTGGTGTACGATGATACACAGGTAATTCAGCTATTCTCTGGGCGATACTTTTATCTTTTCCATCTTTACAAAGTTCTGGATTAAAAGATTTCGATGCTCCAACTACGCATTGATAATTTGATTTTATTTTTGAAAGCTCTTTCGAGTCTGCTGCTCCAGTTTTCATATATTCTAGAGAGCCATCTTTAATGAGATATGAAAATGGGTTAAGTTTTTTTTCCTGCACTAGTTTGTTCACTAATCGCTTTTCAGCTTCGATCATTTCGTCTTGAATCTTAGCAACTCCTCTATTTTCGTATTTTTCACCTTCTTTTAATGCTCTTGATTCGTACACAAAAAAACGACTAAATTCAATTCCGAATTTTTTTAGAATATTTAATTTATTTAAGTCGCTGATACAATTGCGAAAAAAGAGATCATGATTATCATCTAAATAATTTGCGCTGCTTGGTAAGGCTAAAACTAGTTGATGTTCAAATAGAAAACTTTTGAAGCTATTTTTGTTTTCCCGCTCACAGCAAGCCACACCTATTTGACCCGCAACAATTGGATATACAACATTAGAATAAGCTATATCATCAATTTTATAAGTGCGACGAGAACCATCCAAAAAGTATTTAAAGAGGGGGGGCTCGTGTTCACTAATTTTCTTTGCTTTTTCTATGAGTGCTTTAGATGTCTTTAGACCTTTATCTGTTTCACCATTTTTATCAGAGCTAAAAACTATGCCCTGCTTGTCATCGTAAAGAATACTTGGGACATCTACAGAATCAAAACAATACTTAAATGAATGATATGATCTATCTGCTTTGGTGGCTTTTTCTATAAAGGTTAGGATTCGACTCATACCGACACATAAGATTATTTACTAACTTCTACCATTATCCTCCATTTAACGATATTTTGACTATCTAAAGAGACCACAATGAGTCGTTTTGCAGTTACTTTTTGCCATGTCATTAGCGTGTCAGCGACTGTAACGTCTTGCGGTAAAAGGTAGATTCGGTAACTTTGTATAAATAACATAGGAAGTTGGAAAGTTCCGATATTTGTTTGCGAAAACTTACCACCAAGCCCATTACGTAGACAAAATCAGAACCTAACCTAATGCATTTCACAGAGTTGTAGACCTTACTGCAACACTAATTAGCCGCTTAACTTCAGCAAGATACCACTCAGGTGCGGTATCAAAATCTTTCCCAAGCACGTTATAACGTACTGCCTTCTGTTCCCAGGCAGCTCTTAAACGAGAAGGCCAACGACTGATCAGCCACCAGGAGAGTCCCAAGACATGATGGCGCTCGGCAAGCGGCCGTAGTTCGAAAGCTATACGTCTTTTGACAAGAGGAATTGGCAATTGGTTGGTTTTCTCCTGAACATACGCCATCAGTTTAGGAGCACACCTCATTGAAACCATCAAAGCACAAAATTGATGTAATACAGCAAGCTTGGAATAGTCAAAACCCGCTGAGTCAGCTGCTCCGCTATCAACTAATCGCAGAGCTCTGCTCCAAGATAAAAACGTGCGATCATTCCATCTATTTACCGGCACAGTTGACACACTGCACAAATCGAATCCACAAAACCAGCAGTACTGCAACGACGGCCCTTCAACTAAATCAGGCTTGCCCAGTTCAAGCCGATGAAAAACAACACCGTTCCCACAGTTTGGACAACGATCCCACAGCATCACATCATGCCTTGGGCAAAAAGTGTAAAGCGCCACACGCCATGACCTGCGATAGTAAGGCTCACATCCCTCCGCCAAGCACTTCGGGCAAAATTGGAGACCGTATCCTCGCCGTTTCCGGTGGTATATCTGTAACGGTAGTATCCAACGCAACTGCCCGGCCGGATGGTACTTGTCGTATAGTTTCCCCTCGTAACCTAACAACGTTGTTTCCCACGCCCGTTTGAGTGGAACGCCTGTTTTCGCACTCATGCTTTCAATTAGCCAAGCTGGAGCCAAGCGATCTATATCGCGATTCCAAAGCTGGTGTTCGTTGCCGAATTCCTGAACACAGAAAGTTTGAACCTTGAGTCCATTCGCATGCGCCACCCGCACTAACCACGACGACAACAGCTCATCATGGTAAGGATGGGGATGCGCCGGCCACAACTCTCCAGTAAGCATACTCAACCGCCTCGATCGATTTGCCGCTTGCGATCGGATGGTGATACCCAATCAATAGCATTGAGAATTTTCTCGTCAATGCGCTCCTTTCCAGACTCAACAGCGTATGCGCCAGCCATATTCAGCAAGCGCGACAGCTCGCCGATATAACCTTCGCTCATCGAGAACAATTTGGCCGACAAGGTCGTATCGTGCAACAGGGACGGTTCGCGCAGAGGCAGCATACGTTCAAAGCTCGCAAGCAAGCGCAGAAAATCGGTGTCGAACTCCCAGCGAGGCAACAATACAGGCTCGAAACGGTTGGCCAGTTGCGAATCGGTCTGGAGAGCACGAAAAGCATCCCGCGTCCCCACGGTCACGATTGGCACCTGCAATTCGTTGCCCAAATACTTAAGCACATTTAAAAACGTGCGCTGCTTGTTCAGGTTACCTGCCATGATGTGGTGAATTTCGTCAATCACCAACATACGCAGCCCAACGTATTTCAACAGCTTAATGACTTGGAATTGCTTTCTGTCCACCCGGTCGTTCGGTTTGTAAGGTGCAAACAACAGTTCAAGAATAGCATTGTAAAATCGCCCTTCGTCCGGGATCGGCGGTGCCTGCACGAAAAGCACTGGCACATGCACGCCATCACCGCTGGGATTATTGTCGGCAGGGTGAAGAGAACAGAATCGCTGCACCAACATGGTTTTGCCGTTATTGGTATCTCCAACCACCAGCATGTTTGGCATCCGGTGCGAGCGAGGATAGACCAGTAAATCTTCCAGCTTAGCCAAAACGACTTTAGCCCTTGGATAACCGATCCAGCGAGGAGAGCGAATCTTTTCAATTCTCTCCGCATTGCTCAAGTCCAACTGCTTGGCTGCCGAGTCGTTCAGGTGGCTCACGTCAAATCATCCATTTCATCGAAAGGCAGGATAACGGGCGCCGTAGCTGTAATAGATACTGCTGCTGACTCAGATTTGTCCACAGATTGACTGATACTTGGGCGAATTGCCTCTTGCGCGAATTTACGGCGCTGAGCCGCCCGCCGAACCGCCACGGTCTTGGCTTGGGCATTCTGCTCGATTTCGCGCATTCGCCCGTAAGCATCAAAAATTGCTCGCTCATCAATATGTCTGCGCCCATCTGCTTTAATTTGGCGTTTCGCTTCCCTTAACTCCCAAATACTAATCGGCGGGTGGGATGTATTCCGGTATGGTACCGGGTAATAGACATTGACCTCTGGATCATAAAACCAGATGGTACTGATGTCGCGCGGGTCACGCCGGAACATAAACTTACGCTTGTATTTCGGAGCAACCGGATCTGCTGCATTGATCCAGCGCCGCAAGACATCATGATAGTAGTGGATTTCGTCGATTACGACCCCATAATCCTGAACCGTTCGCTCTTCGTATGGCATTAAGTCGAGCCGCAAACGGTCCTCGTCCATAATCCGTGTCGGCAGCCCACGGCCAGGCATATCTTTAGTACCGAACACGCCTTGCCGGCACTTTTCCAAAGGAGACATGTTGATACCCGAATGAACACGCTGGTGGTAAACATTTACGATAAAAGTCACTAGCCATTCTTCGAACTCTGTCAGAGTCAGGGCAGCTTTGGCTTCTGAATCATAGTCACCTCGCTCGCGCGGATTAGAAAACGTGGTGCCGGGCAAGGTATGGATTTCTTGGGCAAATGAACCAAGTAATCGTTCGATATGCCCACCGAAGTGAGGTCGTGCTACCGGCCGCCATTCAATATCAACACCATACTCCAGACAAGCACGCTGAAGCATATTGCCGCGAAATTCGCGGGCATTATCCATATGCAGTTTCCCTGGTATGCCCCAGCAAGGCCAGTCACCTTTAATATCGTGTTTCGATAGCCAGGCGTCTTTTGGCAAAATTGCACTGGCCAAACATTGGCCTGCGGACAAAGCCCCAGGGTGATCAAACGATACATAGAATCCCGCGACCATACGGCTGAAGACGTCAATCGCCAAAGTAATCCACGGTTTGCCTACCGGTCGTCGATACACGTCATCAACAAGAATAATGTCTAGCGGGGTGTGATCGATCTGCAACACAGCAAAAGGCCAATCCGCACCGGGAAACTCCCCTTCAACTGGTGAGTAAGCTTGATCGGCCGCTTTCCAGCCCTTGCGTTTGGCCATAACATATTCGTCTGCTAACGCCTTCAGGCGGTTGCGTACAGTATTGTCATGCGGAGGATTAATGCCGGCATTAATGCAATGTCGCCGAATTTCATTACAAACTTTCTGTTGGGATTTTCGCTGTTTGGTTAGATAGTCGCTTTCAACCACGGCCTGAATGATAGTTTCGACTTCGGCCGATAATTTGATCGTGCCTTTATCGCTTCTGCTGCGGGGAAATAGTGACGTAACCAGTCCAGTCGCTTCATAACGCCGAATCCAGTCATAAAGTGTATTTTCATGGCGTTCGAATTCTTTAGCCCGTGCAACGACATCCTGCCGACTGCGATATGGCATATCAAGCAGAGGTCGAATGATCTCTAAGCGCTTGATTGCTTCCTCCCACGCCTCATCTGGAACCGAAACTAAATCCGGCCTGGCTCCCGGTAGCGGAACAACTGCCGGAGCGAGATCGCCTACTTTTGCATGGCTAACTTGCCGAGTCTCATCATCCTCAACAAGCACTTCATTTAAATCGATAATATGAGTAATTCGGTGCAACCGGTCGCGGTAAAGAACAGCGGCACCGGGCTGAAGTTGCAATAGCTTATGTAGCGCATTCATTTGTGTAAGGCCCAAATTGGGCTATTCATAGTAAGCTTAGTATCCATGTCAAACCCTATTTGCCGCGTTCCCATCATATACCAGAGCGACGGTAATAGCCTTGCTTGGTTCCATTCATCTTGAAATATCCTGCCAAGCAATTCCGATGGAGTCGTATTGCGCAACTGCCGTATCTGTTCATCCAGCATATCCATGTGCGCTTCCTCCGCAGGTCCTTGTCTTACAAAAGAAAGCAGGAATTTCGCATTCTCCAGATAAGGCGTACGGATTTCCACTTCAGTAATGATCTTAAAACGCCATCCATGAGAGCGAGCGAATCGCACTGCCGCACGGAACTTAGGCCGCAACTCAGACCAATGCTGCGCCAGCTCGGAACGGTATTTGACCTCGTACAGCACCTTGCTATGATGATCGTGCAGCTTAAACGTAGCAAGGACATCAGGCGTATAACCATGCGCACCACCTTTATCATCAACCCAGTCAACAACCAATGGTTGAACTTCGAACGTTTCAATAGCGGGATCAAATTCCAGCAAAGTAATAAAGTCACGCTCCAGCGTTGACTCGAACATTGCTTGGCCTTCGGCCTTGCGATGCGCAGCGATACCGGTCACGTTGCGGTAGTTCTTGGGGATTTTGCGCACGGGCATGAATACCTCATTCAGTACATTACAATGCTGTAAAATGCATTCTAGTACGAAAGATCGGTATGCGATAGTAGCGCCGATCGTTGTAAAAAGTGAAAAATAACCGCTCGCCAGTACAATTTAGCGTTGGAATTGTCATAAAAACACCGCTACCGGAGTTCAAAGCTAGCTTTGAATTGAAAAGGACTGAGGTCTGGCTTAAGTATTGAATACGCGCATTCACAGGTATAACATAAAACCGTTCATCAAGCTGGAGCCTCATCATGCCCAAACGTCTTAGCGATTCTCGCCTTAGCGCCGAACTTATCAGTACCCTCGACCACGTGCTCGCCACCGGCGACCCTGTGGAAATCGAATGCCTCGGCGGATCGGTGCGTATAGTTCGTGATACTTCCACCAAGCGGCTGTCGGGGTTAACGCCGCATCCCGGCACCATCAACGGCAATCCGGATGATCTAGCCAACCTTTCCTGGGAGCAGGCTTGGAAGCCGCCACTGTAAAGCAGCTGTATCTCGACACTCATATTCTGGTCTGGCTTTAAAAAATCCTAAGGTTTGACTAATTAAAATCATTTCCATACCATAGCAAACACGCTTTCCCAACAAGCACCGGCCTGAGAAACGGGATTTAGCAATCAGTTTACGAGGTTAATGTAGAATACAGCAGAAAAGATTTATCAAGGAGCCCAGGACTTTCCAGAACCTTTAGCTTTAGAAGTTTTACATTTTGTAGAGTTTCTAAGGTCTAAAAATCAATCCTCAATAAATCCGGATTGGAACAAAAAATCCAGCACGGGATTGATCAAGCAAATAATGGCTTAGGGATAACAATAGATGAAGCTTATGCTGATAAATTAAACCAAAGAGCCCAGCAACGGCTTGGTGGCTGATGAATGAATATCACCTAAAAATCACGCCTCAAGCCGATGAGGAATTAGAAGATATTGCTTATTTCATTGCGCTGGATAACCCGCTGGCAAGCAGAAGATTTGTAACAAAATTAATAGCGGCGTTTAACACGGTGTTGAAGCGTTTTCCCGAAAGCGGCGTAATTTATAAAGAGGACATTAGACAGTTTTCATATAAAGGACACATGGCTTTTTATCGGGTCAATACTTTAGAAAAGCAGGTTGAGGTTTTGCATATTGTTAACTTAACCAAGCCATTATCTGTAAGAAATATTAAGCTTTAAGGGCAGATAAACAATAGTCGCTCTTCAGTCGCCCCTTATTTTCCTAATAATGCGCCTTTCTTTGGTCGGTATATCCTATAACCTTAGCGTATTTGATTGCGTTAAATTACCATGATTGAACGAGGTGTTCAAAATGCTTTGCATTCGCCAAAATATCGGACAATAAAAAAGCGGCTGCCTGCTCTACATAGCTAAACACGAAAGGATTCAAAATTAATGAAAAAGCTGTCATTAAAACAAAAAACTTATCATCTCAGACGAAGTAAGAAGATTAATAAGAGAAAATTCAGACACCGCAATAATACGAAAGAAGAAACTCTACATTTACCAGAATTTATTGTTCCTCAAACACTTAACATTAGTAAAAATAACAGTAGAAAAATTCTGGTCAAGTTAATCTCAGAGATTGGGGAACAAGTTGTAGTTCTAAAAAATGATATTTGTATTAATCTTAAAAACGTAGAACAATTAAGGCCCAGTGCCACATTATTATTTATTTCTGAATTATCTCGTCTTATCAAATTAAAAGAAAAAAAAGTCAAAATACATTGTGTGCTTCCAAAAAGTAGAAAAGTTAAGCAAGTATTTAAAAAAATAGGTCTGTTTAAGCTATTGGGCAAAAAATGTAATGTAGCAAATTCATTGGCTGACAATATACAGCATTGGCAATTTGCTACAGGATCAGAAACAGAGGGAGAAAAAACCGAAGCCATTCTTGGAAAATATGATGGACAAATAACAGCGACACTTAATAGCAAACTTTACGTTGGATTAACAGAAGCAATGTTAAATGCTCATCAACATGCATACCTAGAACCTAGAAAAGACAATCTAGACAATGCCATTAAAATAAAAAACTGGTGGATGCTCTCTCAAGAAAAAGATGGTTTTTTATATGTCGTTTTCTGTGATCTAGGCATCGGAATACCTGAAACCCTCCCTATAAAACATCCTAATGTATGGCAAAGATTGCTTCTTAGTTTATTAGGTGTTAGCCCAAATGACAGCCTTATTATCAAAGAGGCAACCGGCTTAAGGAAGACAGGTACAAATAAGAAAGGGCGCGGTCACGGGTTAAATCAAATGGTTAATAGCATTACTAACGAGCTTAATGGAGTTATAAGAATTTATAGCAACAGAGGGATGTACCGCATTGATTTTACTAAAAAGTCTTCTATGGAAGACTTTGATGAATCAATCAACGGCACATTAATTGAGTGGACTATTCCTATCACACGGCAATCGGAGGACAATTATGAGTCAATCAACTATAAACATAGCTAAAGACTTTAGCCGCTACCCGGCTGGAAGATATATATCAGATGGTCCTTACAGTGGCACAAAATTTAGAGAAGATTTTTTGATTGAGCCATTACAAAATAATCAACATACTGTCATTATATTCGATGGAGCAAGAGGATATGGCTCATCTTTTCTTGAAGAGGCATTTGGCGGGCTTGTTAGGCTTGGGTTCAATAAGGTGAAAATACTTGAAACATTTGAGTTTGTCTCAGACACTGACCCAGCCTTACCTAGTGAAATAATTGATTATATTGATGATGCAGAAAGTGAGGAGTAAAAATGGTATCCGAAAGTTGCCAATTTATCACTCCAGTAGTTGTTATAGTAGGATGGTTTTTTGTTGATTGGCGCACTAACAAAAGAGAATTAAGAAAAGAGAAGCGATCATTAATTGATAAGATTCATGTTGATCTTGATTTGATTGAGAAAAAAGCAATTGAATATCATCAAGCTACTCATGCTAATGAACAGGTTGGTAAAGAAGTTAAAATATTATTAGATCGTCTCATTAAAGTATTAAATCGTGAAAATCTTATTAGCAAAAAGGATTTTGGCAAGTTTTCAGCTTTCAAAAAGGCAATAACACTTAATAATTTTGACTCATCAACTTTTATTTGCCAACCTGATGATAGCGAATTACTTGATAAAATATATGCAACAAAGGATATCCTTACTCACATAATAGAAACAAATTTTAATCAAAGTTTCAGATAAGCTGAGTTTATCGAGTGAACATGAACGCAACCCAATATTGGTTCGATGTATTGGGATTTGGCAGCCTATTCCAAGCAGAACAACGGAGTAAACATAGCCTATTCGGCAGTGGATATTAAATTTCTCCGGCCATTTTCTGTCCGTATGAAAAACAGCCAGAATTTGAATCCATTGATTTTTTACTCGATACGGTGGATGTAAGTGAGTCCATGAAAATACTAACTCGCGTGAACCTTCCACTCAACCAAGGCGACCCAATTCCGGATTATCTTCAAGTGAGCCCACCCGCTTTCTAATTTCTGCAAGCAATGCGCGAGCAGCATTAGGATTTTCTTCGGCGATGTATTCGAATATCTCTCGTAAATCCTGACGCGCGGGTTCAGTCCATACTATTTTTCATGCCTTTCCTTCGGCTTTACGTTCAATTAAATTTTCCATTTCACTCATGACATCGCCATGATCGATTAATTCGCCGCGATCCGCGGCGGCTATGCCTTGGGTGATTTTTTCGATCCGCCAGACATGCTACTCCAAATACTCCTTGAGCGCCTGGTTGACTACATCGTTACGCGATCTAGCCAGCGAATCGGCCAAATGATCAAGTTGATGTACGAGTTTTGCTTCGACGTTGACGGCAAATGCTTCGGTTGCCATGAACAATGCTCCGGTTCGTGATAGTTCGTTTGCAATC
>CAZJOY010000070.1:0-16932 GCA_964547705.1 uncultured Methylobacter sp.
GGTTGCAGACAGTTTTCAACATAATCCCGGTAGTAACGGGTGTAACAACGGCAGGGAATTTCGGTTAAACCAACCCGGCATTCGGGGAAATGTTCGGCCTGGAGGTCGGCGATGAAGCAGAAAGAATTTATCTTAGCCATGAAGATCGTACCGAAGTGATCGCGACAGTCAAACAAGATGGTTATCTGCTTAACCGGGAAATGAAACTGCGCAGCAAAAGCGGTGAAATTCGCGATTACCTGACGACTTTTATACCATTGTCACATGACGGCAAAGAAGGCGTGATGGGGTGGCTGCTCGACATTACCGAGCGCAGGCAAATGGAAGATGCCGTCAACCATTCCAACATGCTTTCCGACTATGCGCTCGATTTGGCGAAAGCGGGCTACTGGCATATCCCGCTTGACGATTCCGGATGGTACAACTCATCGAAGCGTACGGCCACCCTGTTCGGCGACCCACCGCGTCCGCCCGAATGGCGTTACCGTTTGATGGAGGAATGGTTCGATAACGTCAAGGCGGGCGACGAAGCGGCTGCCCAGACTACCTATGAAAATTTCCAGGCTTCTCTTGAAGGCGCCGTACCCAGGTACGACGCCATCTATGCCTACAAGCGTCCGGTCGATGGCCGTGTTGTCTGGATGCGCGACAGCGGCCATGTCGTCAGGGACGCCAATGGCAAGCCGACCGACATGTATGGCGTGACGATGGACATCACCGAGCAGAAAATGGCGGAATTGGCGATGGCCGAGAGCGAGCGCCAGGTGCGCTTCATGCTCGAATCGAGTCCGGTGGCAGTGCGGGTGGCAAGCAGTGCTACGCGCAAGATTGTATTCGCCAACCCGTCCTATGCCGATATACTCCATGCGACCTTCGATCAAATGATCGGCATGGAACCCACCATGTTTTACCAAAATACGGAAGAACTGCGCGCGATCAATGAACGCCTCACGGCAGGCGAGAACATCATCAACCAATCGGTTGGGCTAAAAAGGCTGGACGGAGAGGCTATCTGGGTGCTGGCCTCCTATTTCCACATCGTCTACGGCGGCGAACAGTGCATTCTGGGCTGGTTTTTCGACGTGACCGAACTGCGTCTGGCCAAGGAAATAGCGGAAGATGCGACCAAGATGAAGTCTGACTTCCTCGCCAACATGAGCCATGAAATTCGTACGCCGATGAACGCCATCATCGGCATGTCGCACCTGGCGCTGAAAACCGATCTCACGCCACGGCAGCGGGATTACATCAAGAAAGTACAGAGCTCCGGGCAGCATTTGCTCGGCCTTATCAACGACATTCTGGACTTTTCCAAGATCGAGGCCGGTAAACTCATGATCGAGCAAAGCGATTTCGAGCTGTATAAGGTGCTCGACAATGTTGCCAACCTGATTTCGGAAAAAGCCGGCGCGAAAGAACTGGAACTGGTATTCGACATTGCCCAAAATGTGCCCACCTATCTCAACGGCGACTCGTTACGGCTGGGACAGATCCTGATCAATTACGCCAACAACGCCGTCAAGTTCACAGAACAGGGCGAAATCGTCATTGCCGCCAAGGTGCTGGAAGAAACCGAGCATGATGTCTTCTTGCATTTTGGGGTACGCGACACCGGCATCGGGCTTACCAAAGAACAAATAGACAAGTTGTTCCAGTCGTTCCAGCAGGCCGATACGTCGACCAGCCGCAAATTCGGCGGCACCGGCCTGGGACTGGCGATTGCCAAACAGCTTGCCGCGCTGATGCACGGCGAAGTCGGCGTTGACAGCGAACCCGGCAAGGGCAGCACTTTCTGGTTCACGGCACGGCTTGGCAAGGCCAGTAGCCAGGGCAGAAAACTCATGCCAACACCGGATTTGCGCGGCCGGCGCGTACTGGTGGTGGACGACAACGAGATGGCGCGTAACGTGATGGACGACATGTTATCCGGTATGTCATTCAAGGTCGCTCAAGCCACAGGCGGAAAAGAAGCCATAGCCGCAGTGCAGGAAGCAACCAAGTCAGGTCAACCCTACGAAATCGTCTTCCTCGACTGGCAAATGCCCGGTATGGACGGCATTCAGGCTGCCAGGGAAATCCGTTCGCTGCCATTGTCAGCGCTTCCGCATCTCGTCATGGTGACGGCTCACGGGCGGGAAGAAGTGATCAAAGAGGCGGAAAACGCCGGTCTGGAAGATTTCCTGATTAAACCGGTCAATGCTTCCGTGTTGTTCGATACCGCCATCCGGCTACTTGGCGGGCAGGTGGATGAAGAACGTACCAGTGATCGCCATGTTTCAAACATCATCGAAGATTTGGCCGGGATCAAGGGTGCCGCCATTCTGGTTGCGGAAGATAACGAACTCAATCAGGAAGTCGCCATGGAACTTCTGACCGATGCCGGATTCGATGTGGACCTTGCCAATAATGGCCAGGAGGCTGTGGAAATGGTGACCCAACGGGCTTACGACATTGTGTTGATGGATATGCAGATGCCGGTCATGGACGGCATCACCGCCACTATCGAAATTCGCAAGGAGGCCAAATACAGGGAGTTGCCGATTGTCGCGATGACCGCCAATGCGATGCAGCAAGATAAAGAAAAATGCTTGAAGGCCGGCATGGCCGACCACGTTGCCAAGCCGATTGATCCCGATGAATTGTTCCGCGCCTTGCTCAAATGGATAAAACCCAAGCACGCTGCCGTAACATCGGAAAAAACAACGGCTGAAAAGCAGGATGGCGATTTACCTGTCATCGACGGGCTGGATGTTGAACTCGGCATGCGGCGCGTCCTGGGTAAAAAATCGTCTTACCTGAAGATGCTTCGCAACTACGTGGTCAATCAAGAAAACACGCCTTCCGAACTTCTAGCGGCGATCGATGCCGATGATCGTGCCTCGGCGGAACGCATTGCCCATTCGGCGAAAGGAGTCAGCGGCAACATCGGCGCTATCGGATTGCAAGAGCTTGCCGGTGAACTGGAAGCAATGATCGCGGAAGGTGCCGAGAGCGATAACATACGCGCCAAACTGACTCTGTTTAGCCAACAGCAATCGGCTTTGATTAAAGCGCTCAAAGCGAACTTGCCAACAGAGAAGGCCCAAAATCCAACAGAGAACGTAGACACATCTCAGGCGGCTGAAGTATTAACCCGGCTTAAAAAATTGCTGGCTTTCGATGACAGCAAATCCAAAGAGGTTTTTGAAGAAAACTTCGAGCTGTTGCGCGTTGTGCTGGGAGCGGAAGTGTTCGCCAAGGTCGATCAGGCCATCAAGCAATTCGATTTTGAGCTGGCTCTACAACATATCGACAATATCCAAATCAAGTAAGGAAAAACCATGATAGACGCACCTGACTCTCTAGCAAAAGCAACTGTGTTGGTAGTCGACGATACCCCGGATAATCTGTCCTTAATGAGTGGCCTGCTTGAGGATGACTACATTGTCAGGCTTGCCAACTGTGGCGAAAGGGCGCTCAAGATTGCCCGGTCCGACACGCCGCCCGACTTGATTTTGCTGGATATTATGATGCCGGAGATGGACGGATACGAGGTATGCAGGCTGCTGCGGACGGAGGCAAAAACGCGAGACATCCCGGTGATTTTTTTGACGGCGAAATCCGAGGTTAACGATGAAACCAAAGGTTTTGAACTGGGCGCGGTCGATTACATTACCAAGCCGATCAGCCCTCCGGTCGTACTGGCAAGAGTCAAAACCCACCTCGGCATGAAAAAAATGCATGATTTTTTGAAGGATCATTCCGCATTTCTTGAAGACGAAGTTTCCCAGCGCACCAAAGAGATCATGGCCATTCAGGATGTGACGATATTGGCAATGGCCTCGCTGGCGGAAACGCGGGATTCCGATACCGGCAACCATATTCGCCGCACCCAATATTACGTCAGGGCGTTAGCGAATAATCTGAAACATCACCCGCGTTTTGCGCATTTCCTGACCGATCACAATATTAATATGCTGTTTAAATCGGCCCCCTTGCACGACATCGGCAAGGTGGGCATTCCTGACCGCATCTTGCTGAAGCCCGGACGTTTTGAAGCGCATGAAATGGAAATCATGAAAACGCATACCACCTTAGGCAGGGACGCAATCCAACAGGCCGAAGATGCGCTCGGCATCGAAGTCGAGTTTCTCAAAATGGCCAAGGAAATTGCCTACGGCCACCAGGAAAAATGGGACGGCAGCGGTTATCCGCAAGGGCTGGCAGGCGATGCAATTCCAGTGTCCGCACGCTTAATGGCCGTAGCGGATGTTTATGACGCACTGATTAGCCGACGGGTATATAAGCAAGGCATGCCGCACGAAAAAGCAGTACAGATCATCAGTGACGGTAAGGGCAGTCATTTCGATCCGGACATGGTGGATGCCTTTTTGGAATTACAGGATGAATTCCAAGCGATTGCTGCACGCTTTGCAGACACTGACCTGGACATGAAGAAAAAAAGCGATTACCTGGAACAGGCTCAACTATAAACGTAGCTCAGGAGAATTATTTCAAATTCAAAATAATTTTAATGATCGGATTTGTGCCTTCGGCTTTTGCTAATGCGGTCACATCGTCAAGGATTGATTGATCGACAATACAATGCCTGACATAAGGCACACAGCCAAAAAAGATACTTTCCACTTTCATGCCGAGTCTCAATTGAGGCAATGCAATTTCAACAATCGCAGATTGATTTGCGACTTTATTTTTCGCCCTAAGCAAAACGCCTTTCCGCCATTTCTCTGTAGCCAAAGCAATCTTTTTCTCTTTAATAATTGCTTCTTTGAGTTCTTCAGCGGATTCGCCTTTAAGCACATGACTGAAAATATAGACAATATCGGGATCATAACAGCTGTTTTTCCGAATCGTTAATTGACTCAGCGCGGCATCGGCGAACATTTCCGTACCCGTCATAGAACCATCAAGAAATCCGGTATAGTCACTGACCACGCTCAGGATGCGGGATCCTAACGGAATGTCGTGCTCAATCAAGCCATCCGGGAAACCTCGACCGTCATAATGTTCGTATTGATGCCGAATGATAGTTCTAACGCCGTCGAACTGTGGTAATCCCGCCAATAAAGCGTCGCCGTCTATCGCATGTCCTAAATAACGGTATTTATCGACAGTGGACATTGAATAAAAGGGCTTAGTCAATAATTTATACGGCAGATTTGTCTTGCCGAGCTGTGTCAGTAACCCGGCATAGAGGATATCGGTCTTCTCTTCCGCGCTCATATCCAAACCGCTTGCAATCAACAGCGCTTTCTCAGTGATGTATTTTGACTCTCCCTGTTTAATGCCGGGATACTTTTCAATAATACGCGACAGTGACCTGACGAAATCGACATCCAGTTTTTTTAGACGCGGATCCGAAGCATCAAGATACCGCGTGGTATTCTTGAATTGTTCGATAAATTTTTCAATTTTTTCTGCCATTGCAAACACTTAATTCAGTAATAGTAACGAAGAGCACGCATTCGCGCACAAGCTCCACAATATTGTCGATCATTATCGGCTTAGGATATGGACAGTAATAACTTCCCGATATGGATCACCGAAATTTTTCCGTTCGCCCTGAGCTTGTCGAAGGGTGAGCGGAAAAATTTCGGTCCACCGCGTCAAGCCGATTATGCTTCGACAAGCTCAGCACGAACGGTTCGCCGACCAAAAATAATGCTTTCGGGAAGTGATTTTTTACCAAATACTTACAGCAAGTTTGGCAAAAATTTCCCGCCGGCAATGACTTTTAGGCAGGCATCGACAACAAGGCTATCTAACTTGGTGCCTCGCATCACCTGTATCTCCCGCATCGCTGCATCCATTTCCAATGACGGCCGGTAAGGCCGATCCGAGGACATCGATTCGACAATATCGGCCACAGTCACAATCCGCGCTTCCAGCAGAATGTCATCGCCTTTCAGCCCTCGCGGATAACCGGAACCATCGAGATATTCATGATGCTAACAGATAATCTCGGCAATCGGCCACTCGCTTTTCATGACCGGCGGTGGTGGTCGGGTCGCGGTGCATCATCGCTGAGGAAAGCGCGCTGATCGATTGTTTAAGGATTTCGTTCAACGCCTGGCTTTTACGGTCGGAGTCGGCAAGAGCCTGCAAACGGTCATCCAGCAGTTTAAGCAGACCGCCGAGCAACACAGTCGATATGAATTGCGTCAAAAACAATGCCATACTGATTTTCCCAAATACCGGCAAGCCAAGCGAAGGCGCTGGAACTAAAAATAAGAAAAGAGCTTCCATAAAATAAATTGGCTGGCGGCAGTAATTCCAAAAAAATAAAAAAGCCCAGAAATAGCAATGTAGCGCCGGTAGTGGATAAAATATAGAGCAATTCCGACATATGTTCCCTGTCTTTATCTTATGGGTTTAGGTGTTTTCTTCCGATTACTTATAAGCAATAACCTGGAGAAATCCAGCTGATAAATAAATCTTTTTATCACTGAGGGCAACGAATAAATTTGCTATCTTCCGGTCGTAGATTAAATCTAATAGCCTGCTTGAATCAGCCGCTCTCAACATTGCTCAACTTCTTTTTTAAACGCTTTTATTTCTCGTGCCGGTCCCATAACCACCAGGATATCCCCTGCATCCAGACGATGCTCTTTCTCCCCGATTGCAAAATGCAGTTGGTCGTCCAATTCCTTGTCGACAACACCGATCAGGATCAGGTTATGCTTCTGGTTCTTCTTTAAATCGCTGGTTTTAGTGTTCTCAAGGTAGGAGCCTTTAGGGATTTCTATTTGCGCCATGTTTAAATCATGCCGCCCAAAAACGGTATGATCGAGAATATTGGTAATATCCGGTTTGGTTAACATCTCGTGCGTTTTTCTGCCGCAAATCTCGTAAGGATCGATGATTTTATTAGCGCCCGCGGCTAATAATTTTTCAGCCGATTCGGGATCGTCGACAATGGCGACAATCATAATATTTTTATCGATCGCCCTGGCCGAAATAGTTAAGAAGACGTTATCGAAATCTCTTGGATAAAAACAAAACAGCGTATCGACATCGGTACCGATGCCTATGGACCTGAGTGCGTCATCGTTTCGAAAATCAATTACTTGGGCATTAAAACCTTTTTCTCCAATCAACGCGGCTTCGGCATCGTCTTTCGCTATAAAAATGATACTGCATCGCTCCGGATTCAATCGGGCCATCGTTTCCAAAGACATTACGCTGTAACCGAATACGGCAATGCGCTTCATAGTTTTCTCCCGCTTTTTAACCGGCTTTTTTCAATCTGGCTACGAAAATAATCAATAGCGTACTCCTTGCCTATAACGACCAACAGATCGCCGTCCCGTAAGACAAAATGCGACTCGGGATTAAAGTAAAAATGCTGATTCTTAATTGGATAGCTGTTCTTATGTTTTTGATGAACCGGGTTGGTACTGATGATGCCCAACAACAGTAGTTTCCTTTGTTCAAAATCAACCTCGGCTATGTTCATCCCTTCAACGAACGAACCGGAATGCACACAGAGGGTTTCCATGATGACATGGCTTTCTTCACGAATAATTCCCAAAATAGCCTCGAAAGCCACCGGTTGACCGACATATTCGGCGACCACCATCCCGGCGATTTCAAACGGCTGAATCACATTGCTGGCGCCGGCTTGATAGAGTTTTTTTACATTGTTCTGGGAATTCGCGCGGGAAATAATCCGGACATCCGGGTTTAAATGACGGCTGGTCAGCGTGATGTAAACATTGATGACATCATCCCCAGTCGTGCAAATCACTGCCGTTGCCCCCTTATTGATACCCGCATTCTGGATCACGCCGTTTTTGCTGGCATCTTCATGAATAACCAGATAGCCCAAGCGCTTGGCTTTTAAAACATTGGCTTCTTTGGTATCAATAATAACGAAACGCTGCCGGTCTTTTTCAAGTTGCCTGGCAATATGCTGCCCTACCCGACCAAATCCGCAAATGATAATAAAATCATCAGAGCGGCTCAGTTCGGCATAGGTGCTGTTTTCGCGCAGTTCGTCCATCTCTTCGTTAAATGCCGTAACGATGATTGAAACAAGAAAAGATAAAACACCCAGACCAACCAAAATCAATACTATGGCAATGATTCGTCCGCCGATGGTCACTGGCGATATATCGCCATAGCCGACCGTGGCAACAGTCACAATCGCCCAGTAAAAACCCTCGAACAGATTTTTAACCTGCCCGCCATTAGCGGGATTTTCAAATAAATAAATCGCAGTGCTGCCGATAAACACCAAAAAGCCCAGGAAAACGCCCAGCATAATCAGCTCGAAACGCCTACTGACTAAGACCCTGGCAAAAACCTTAATGCTATTGAAATAGCGGAACAGCTTAAACAAACGGAAAAGAAGAAATATCCGCATGACCCGTAACGGCCGGTAAGTCGGCAAAATAGCCAGTAAATCAATCAAGGCCAGAGGGCTAAAAACATACTTTAGTTTTTTGACAAGGATGATTCCGGCAACCTTGCCCAACTTAAAACGAACATTTAAATATCTAGCCTTTTCATAATGCTCAAGAATGATTTTGTGATTGTCGCTGTACAGCCAGCCCCGCAATACGTACTCGGCGATAAACAGGCTGATCACGCAGTGCTCGAACAGCACCTCGCCTTCGCCCAACTGATGATCCACTTCATAAATCAGCAGAAAAACGCTGAGCATCACTAGGCAAATCATAAAAACATCGAAATAGGATTTAAGCCGGCTGTTGGGATTTTCTAACAGGTTATAGAAAAACAGCTTGGTGCGTTGATAACGCTTCGATGTTTTCAGCAAGTAGGCAAAATAAACGATCAGCCGTGTGAACATATTGCTTCCTGCAAGTCTTCTTTGAAAATAAACGATTGTGTGGAGGTCCTGGCTTTCCGGTAGTCAAAGCCGTTCCGGAAGAAAGGCATATCTTGCAGAGGTAATTTATTCATAAGTCTTGCTAATACTGGCTTGACGGTAATGTAAGGTTGTTTTGGGCTCGAAGACTTGGAATAGCGCCAGCTTGCCGGATGCCGCCTATGCGGTACAACAAACTGGATGAGATAACCATAGTAGGAAACTCAAGATCATTTATTTTAACTGAATTACTTCCGTTCATATTAGAACTTATTCTCAGCATCAGCCCAGCTTACCGGAGCAAATACCCAGCTATTGCCGGCTCTTTTCAAGGCACGTGCAATTTCAGCAGAAAAACATGACAAGCCTAAGACAGCAGGCATTACGACTTATGGATCATCTGCTGTCATGAGTGTTAAGTTATTGTTTAATGAAGAACAAGCAATTGCCTTTTGAGCAGAAAGATGAGCGTCCTGCTAATCGGTGATTTTGTGCTTACATAAAAGATCAGGACGGCTTACTCAGGTTTGTTCAGCCCGTATGCACGCACATGATATACCCAGTGAATTACATGGGCTTGTCCTTGTCATGGCAGCCGATTCAGGATCAACGGAAGGCCCGACAATAAGTGACTTACCAATAAAAGCGCCTCAAAGAACGGCATATTGATGCACTATGGCTATATCGTTCTAAACGTCGTCCGCGACATGAATCCAGATGCCCCGATCATGTCTTTTTAAACTTAACCACCTTATTCAAAGGACTCAAATTAATTTCATCAATCACTATCTGCGCCCGTGAGTTCAGCACATAAGACACCGCCTCGGCGACATCTTCCGGCTCAATGTAATTGCTTTGGTCGTCGCCCGGCTCAAACGATAGTTGCTCGAAAAACTCTGTTTTAACCATGCCGGGATTGATCAGGCAAACTCGCAGATTGCTTTTGCCGCACTCTTCGCGCAAGGCTTGGGTAAAACCGCGCACTGCAAACTTGGCGGCGCAGTACATTGCGCCTTTGCGGCTGCCCTTCAAAGCCGCTTCCGAACCGATGAAAATCAAATCGCTATGCTCCTTGCGCTTTAACGCAGGCAGCAAGGCCTTAACTAAAAAAGCCTGGCTGGTGAAGTTCAGCGTGATCAGGCCTTCAATTTGCGCATAGGAAAACTCTTCCACCGAGCCGAATTGCCCGCGGCCTGCGCAAAGAACCACCGCATCGATTTCGGGAAAGGCCTGTTCCAGTTCGCGAATGCTTTGCGGTATGTCGTTTAAGTCACTTAAATCCAGTTGTAGCGGGGTGAAATTAGCCATCTGCCGGATAAACTTGCCGCTATCGCGCGATACGCCAATCACATGATGGCCCTGTTGCAATAAGTCTCTGGCAATGGCCCTGCCTATTCCGGAGCTGGCTCCGGTCACCAGAACGGTACGTTTTATAGTGTGCATGGGAAAAACTTGTCGGCTGGAATGTAATTTAAGATTTGCTCAGTGCAGTCGTGCATCATTTCCCGCTCCAGTTCCTGTTTGTACGAAACCATGCCTTGCTGACTAACCAACGGCCCGGCAAACAGTTTTTCTTCAGGATAAAGCTTATGCACTTTTTTAAAGAAATTCTCCGGCAGCCTGAACACGCCAAGACTGACCGAATGCAGCTGGTTTAAATCGATCCTGGAAAAAACTTGCTCGAACAGCTCCCGGTACTGCTGTTGATAGCCGGATTGATAAATCAGCGGATCGAAGCGCAGCCCGATTTGCCAGCCCTGTTCCTGCAATTTACACAGAGCATCCAAACGGCGCTCGACCGATGGCGCTTTAGCTTCGACTTTTTCAGCTATTTGCCCCGGCGACAAGCTGAAAGCCACGATGCAGCGAGGCAGAGGCTGCCGATTTAACAAATTCCTGACCTGGGTACTTTTGGTTCTGAGCTCCAGCCAGGCATTGGGCAGTGTGTCAAAAAACGGCAAAAAATGCTCGGCAAAGCCGGTTACCGGCTCCAGCGCCAAGCTGTCGCAATCATAGCCGGAGAAAAAATGCAGGTTTTCGTTCGGCGAATCAAAGCACAGTTGCCGGATGTCTTGCTGGAAATCCTCGTAATTGACGAACAATACATAATGGGCCGACTGGTACATGCCCTGTAAAAAACAATAGCGGCAATCGTACAGACAATTCAGCATGTGCGAAAAATAATAGTTCCTGGCGGCTCCGATGCCGTAGCCCAGCGGCGCCGGCAAGGCAAAGTTTTTATATTTCTCGGCCAGGATCAAAGCGGGCTGTTGCTTTTGCAGACGGAAGTTTTGCGCTCTGGGATTGAACACTTCGCCGTAACGGCCGCAGGTTATTTTCCTGGCTTGCGGAAATCTGGCAAGAATATCCAAAACACGCGGGTGTTGCAGGATAGCTTCTTCGATGTAAATGGTTTCGATCATAAGCTCTGTTAAAAAAAATCATTTCGTCCACAAAAAACACGAAAAGCACGAAAATTTTCAAAAAATGCCAAACTGTAGCCCGTTGCACAAAGGGTGAATGGCTAAATCAACTGAACATACTGACTTGTTCGTGCTTTTCGTGGACTGCGGTTTTTAACTTTATCGTTTGAAGCGCCTAATGTAGCACAGCTTACCGAATCAAAAGCCTTGTGATTTATCAGACTGACCTTATATAGGGTAAAATACTTTCAACTCAACCAACACATTAACAAGCATGAAAACAAACAAGATAGGTTTTATCGGCGGCGGCAATATGGCGTCCAGCCTGATCAGCGGATTGATTGCCAGCGGCCATGCTCCTGAGCAAATTTGGGTATCGGATATTAACCCCGACACATTAACAAATCTTAAAGCGCAGCTAAACGTTAACACTTCGGCAAACAATGACGACATCGTTAACACGGTCGATGTCGTGGTTCTGGCGGTTAAGCCGCAGACGCTGGGTGCAGTCGCGCAAAGCATCGCCGCGCCGGTTCAGCAAAAACAATCCTTGGTCGTATCGATTGCTGCCGGCATCAACCAAGCCAGTTTGAGCCGCTGGCTGGGCGCCGATACCGCGATTGTCCGCTGCATGCCGAACACGCCGGCGCTGGTGTTGACCGGCGCTACCGCGCTACATGCCAACGACAAGGTAACGAGTGAGCAACGCGACTTGGCGGAAAATATTCTCCGTGCGGTCGGCATTGCGCTTTGGGTCGAAAATGAAGCCGAGCTGGACGCGGTGACCGCCGTTTCCGGCAGCGGCCCTGCCTATTATTTCCTGCTGATGGAAGCGATGGAAAAAACCGCTTTGGAATTGGGCCTGACGCAAGAGACCGCGCGTCTGCTGGTGCAACAAACCGCACTGGGCGCAGCCAAAATAGCGCTGGAATCGGCCGAATCGCCGGAACTATTGCGTAAACGCGTGACATCACCCGGCGGCACCACGCAACGCGCTATAGAAACTTTTGAGCAAGGCGGTTTTACCGAACTGGTTGCAAAAGCCTTACATGCGGCACGAGACCGCTCTATCGAAATGTCTAAACAACTGGAGAATTCATAATGGATTCGAGCTACATGACCGACCCGGCGATCTTCATCATCGATTCGCTGTTTTCACTGTATATTCTGGCCGTGCTGCTGCGCTTTTTATTGCAATGGTGCGGCGCCGACTTTTACAACCCGATCTCCCAGTTCCTGGTTAAGGCGACGCATCCACCGCTAAAGCTGCTGCGCCGCTTTGTGCCATCCATCGGCAAGATCGACACCTCCTCGCTGGTGCTGGTACTCGCGCTGCAAATGCTGGCTGATTTTTCGATACTGTTATTGAAAGGTGTCGCGATCAGTATCGGCGCGTTGACTATTTTGTCGCTGACTCAACTGGTTTCGTTGCTGATCAATATCTTCATTTATGCAGTGTTTGCCAGAGCCATACTCAGCTGGATGAATCCCGGCATGTTTGGCGCCGCATCGTCTATTCTGTACAGCCTGACCGAGCCGTTGCTTAATCTCTGCCGCAGATTGATCCCCGATATGGGCGGCATCGACTTATCGCCTTTGGCCGCGTTGATGCTGTTGCAACTGGCGAAAATGGTCATACTGCCGCCGTTGCATCAACTAGCCAGTTTGATCGGTTGAACTGGTATCTTTGGCAACAAGGGGTTTTGACGCTGAACCTCCATATTCAACCCAAAGCCAGCAAAGACGAGTGGGTTGGTTTGCATGGCGACCGGTTGAAACTCAGGATTAAGGCGCCGCCGGTCGACGGTAAAGCCAACCAGCATTTGCTCGGTTTTATCGCCGGCGAGTTCGGCGTCAGCAAATCGGCCTGCAAGCTGATCTCCGGCGAATGCGGCCGGGAAAAACGCATCGCGATCAGTTCCCCGCAAAAACTTCCTTCACTGCCGGATTCACTGGCATTCGATATTTCGTTATAGCGTTGTTGGCAGGTAGCCCCTACCTGCCGAATGCGCTTAAAACCACATCAACTTCGCCGCCATCACAAACAGCAGCAACGAGAAATAGCGTTTCAATTTCTCTGCCGGCAATCTATGAGCGAGTTTTGCACCTATCGGGGCGGTATAAGTGCTGGTTAGCACGATGCCTAGAAAAGAAGGCATATAAATATAACCCAAACTCCAATCAGGCAGTTGCATCATATCCCGGCCTAATAAAGCGTAACCTATAGTCCCAACGACAGCTATCGGCAAACCGCAAGCGCTGGCTATGGCTACCGCGTTGCGCATCGGGGTTTGAAAATGAACTAAAAAAGGCACGGTCAGCGTACCGCCGCCGATTCCCAGCAGTGATGACAACAATCCCATTACGCACGACATGCCCAAGTCCAATGCTTTGGAAGGCTGCTGTTGCCCTGGCTTCGGCTTTAACTGCAAAGCCATCTGTACGCCCACAACTAATAAGTAAATCGTAAATATAACGCGCAATACGCCGCCGGATATATGATCCGCGACTACGGCCCCGAGCGCCGCACCGACCATAATTCCCGGTCCCATCGTCAGTACTTTATCCCACAATACTGAGCCCAAACGATGATGGGCAAGCACCGAAAATACCGAGGTCAGCACTATCGTCGCCAGCGAGGTAGCCACGGACATGATCATGACCAATTCCGCCGGAAATCCTTGCGCGGCAAACAACATCGCTAAAACCGGCACAATAACCAGGCCGCCCCCTATGCCGAAAAGCCCAGCCATCAATCCTCCGACGGCACCTAATAAAGTACTGGCTAAAAAAATCATTATCACTTTAGTTCCCCTGAATATGTGTTGCTTGCCCAAGAGGCATTATGCCTTTTTTTGCATTCGGCTGTGCTATTCTGGGCGCATTATTTAGACGGTTTGAGGGTATCAGTGGAAATATATCTCGTTGGCGGCGCAGTGCGCGATCAATTACTTGGACTTCCGGTCAAAGAACGGGACTGGGTGGTGATCGGCGAGACGCCCGAATCCATGGTAAAACAGGGCTTTCGACCGGTAGGCAAAGATTTTCCGGTATTCCTGCATCCGCAAAGCCGTGAAGAATATGCACTGGCCAGAACCGAAAGAAAAACCGCACCCGGCTATAAAGGCTTTACCGTGCATGCGGCGCCCGATGTCAGCCTGGATCAGGATCTGATCCGCCGCGACCTGACCATCAATGCAATGGCAATGACTCCAGAAAGTCAACTGATCGATCCCTACGGCGGCCGGCCCGATCTTGAAAAACGCATTTTCCGGCATATCTCGCCGGCTTTTGCGGAAGACCCGGTGCGTATCTTGCGCGTCGCCCGCTTTGCCGCCCGCTACCGTCATTTAGGTTTTACGCTGGCAGAGGAAACTCGTGTTTTGATGCAATCGATGGTGACAGCCGGAGAAGTGGATCATCTGGTTCCCGAGCGGGTATGGGCCGAGCTGTTTAAAGCGCTTAACGAAAAATCGCCCAGCGCTTTTTTCTATACCCTGAAAGAATGCGTTGCGCTGGACAAAATCTTCCCCGAAATAAGTTGCTTGTTCGGCGTGCCTCAGCCAGAAAAACATCACCCGGAAATCGATACCGGCCTCCATGTCATGCTTTGCCTGGAACAGGCCGCGCTATTATCGTCGAGTCCCGAAGTCCGGTTTGCGGCGTTAGTCCACGATCTGGGCAAGGGCGTGTCGCCCCAGGATAACTGGCCGCATCATTACGGCCATGAAACTAAAGGACTATCGATCCTGGAAAAAATGTGCTCCCGCTTGCGCGTACCTAACTCGTTTAAAGCGCTGGCCTTGCAAGTTATGCAATACCATACGCATTGCCACCGCGCTTTTGAATTACGCGCTTCAACATTAACCGATATGTTGGCAGCTTTAGGCGCTTTTAAACCGGTTAATAAACTGCCTGAATTTTTGCTGGCCTGCGAGGCCGATGCCAAAGGCAGAACCGGTTTTGAGAACGCCCCCTACCCTCAAGCTGTGCTGCTAAGAGGAGCTGCCAAGGCGGCTGCATCCGTTGACACGTCGGCTGTTGTGAATGGCGAACTTAAAGGCGAGCAAATCGGCGAGGCGATTCGGCGCTTACGAATTGAGGCTGTATCCGAGTTTATTAAATTATGCGAAAAAGCACCTTGATCAGACAGGGCGGCCGACATTCCTATCTGTTCTTCAGCATGAACACACTCGATTCCGCCCGTTCTCTTTTGCCACGTAGAGCGCTTTGTCTGCTGTCTCGCTCAGTATCTGGGGCAAGAAATTTTCCGGAATCTTGGCTTGAGTCGCTATCCCCACGCTAATTGTGACAACGGATTCGATTTCGGAGCAA
This sequence comes from uncultured Methylobacter sp., assembly GCA_964547705.1. Taxonomy (GTDB): domain Bacteria; phylum Pseudomonadota; class Gammaproteobacteria; order Methylococcales; family Methylomonadaceae; genus Methylobacter_A. The sequence continues at coordinate 15,589 of CAZJOY010000070.1, forward strand.
GCATGCGGCAAGCCCAGCTTTTCAATACGTAGACGTAAGCGTTCAGCAATCTGCAGAGCGGATAACTGATCGGTTTCCGGCAGAATGACCACAAACTCCTCACCGCCGTAGCGTGCCACCAAATCGCTTGGACGAACCACACCTTTCGATAGCTCTACTGCAACCATCTGCAAACAGACATCTCCGGCACCATGCCCATAATAGTCGTTGAACTGCTTGAAATGATCGATGTCGATCATTAACAGCGAAAGCGGTGTTGCATCACGTATGGCTCGCTTTAATTCCGCTGCCAGTGCTTCATCGAAACGGCGACGATTCGGAATGCCGGTCAGCGCATCGAGTAAAGCAAGAGATTCCAACAGGTCGGCTTGTTGCTTGAGCCGAATATGGTTACGGATGCGCACCTTGGTAATCGGAATCACGAACGGTTTGGTGATATAGTCAACGGCCCCCAGATTCAATCCCTGTTCTTCGTCGGAGTTAGCATTCTTGGCCGTCACAAAAATCACTGGAATATTCTGAGTCTGCGCGTCATCTTTCAGATGCCTGCATACTTCAAAGCCATCCATTCCGGGCATCATCACATCCAGAAGAATCAGATCCGGCCGCTCACGTTGCGCAATTTTCAGTGCATCGACGCCATTACTTGCCACTTTGATTCTGTACGCGGAACTTAAGGCCTCCGCAAGAATTTGTACATTAGTGGGAACATCGTCAACAATTAAAATCATTGGCTGTTGCTGAATGTTAATCATTAGATCTCCTAAATATCCGGTAGTTCGGTGAGTTGTCGCAAAATCTTGCGGGCTTGGTCATAGTGAAGGCTGTTGATATGCCGATGCAAACGGGCAAACAGCTCCAATTGCTCGATGGTCAGGTGCGGCTTCAGCGTGCTCAGCAACGCGTCGGGAATGAAATCGTTGTCTTTGAGCCTCTGATCCAGTCCGGCGGCAATCCGGTGCAGCTCTTCGCGGTCGCCGCCACTGTCCGGCAGCGCCTCTTCGGGCGGATGCAGGGCCGCAATCGCCGACAGGGCCTGATCAGCGACGGCCCGGAAGCGTTCGAGCGTGGCTACTGTCAGCCCTTTTTTCAGTTCGACTTCCAGGGCCGCGGAGGCGGCATGAAGCGCCATCGCGCCGATGGTTCCGGCCGCGCCTTTGAGTTTGTGCACCCGCTCCTGGGCGGTGGTGAGGTCTCCGGCCGCAATCAGGTCTTCGATTTCCTCCGGCAAGCCCAGGCTGTTGTCCCTGAACGTCAACAGCAAGCGGATGGCCAGTTCCTGGTTATGACCGATCATCTCCAACAGGTTGTGCAGATCGAAACCCGGCAGTTCCGCTGCCGTCA
>CAZJOY010000071.1:0-16906 GCA_964547705.1 uncultured Methylobacter sp.
TACGAAGATCTACCTCATCTTGCTTTTGCTTGGTAAGGTCGGTGATAAAGCCGTGCCAAAGCACGGAACCATCCGCTTGCCTCTGCGGTAGGGCGTTGCCGAATAGCCAGCATACGGGCTCATCTTTAAACTTCAAACGATATTCCTGGCGCCATGGCGTTAAATTTTGTGCCGATGTTTTAAAGGAAGCCTTAAAGTTTTCCAGATCGTCGGGGTGCAACGCCATAAGCACTTTAGTCGCATCTTCACTGACTTCTTCCGGGCTAACCCGGTAGATAATGTGCATCGCCTCATTGGCGTAGGGAATGCAGGAACGGCCATCGGGAAATAATTGAAACTGGAATACCAGCCCCGGTACCTGACTGGCTATTTTCTGGAGGCGATCCAGTGCATTCTGGCTTGCCTGTTCTGCCTTCTGCCGTTCAACCACTTCCTTTGCCAACTGCATTGTTCGTGAAGAGAGCGCATCGTACATCGAAAGCATGGTTTCGATCAGTACTTTCATAGCTCCACTCATTTCATGGTCAGCTTGCTTTTTAGCTTGATCTAGCGGTGTGCCTGACTGCACCGCCAATACCACCTTCGCCATGCGCATGTCTGTATCCAGAATATGGAAAGCCAGCCATTGGGTCAGGAACGTCAGAATTTCCTCAATCACTTGGTCCAACGGCCTGCGGGTTTTTTCGCCCATTATTCTGTTTACGGTCGCCAGAAACCGCTTGTGATCGTCTTTATGATTTGTTTCCCAGTCGTCTTCAGGAAAGAATGTATGCCATATGCTTTCTTCGGCCTGAAAATGGTAAATGGCGTATTCTGCCAGGTCGTTGAAAACATTGTTCAATGTAGGTATGTCGGACTGATAGGCCAAGTGACCGGCCAGCACATTTAATAGATCAACCAACTTTTGATGTTGTTCATCAATCAGCGGCACTCCAACTTCGAAATTTTTATTCCATGGAAAAACTTCAACTGAATACATAGTGCTCTCGTCCAACTTAAAGATTTGGTTGGGGGTCGTGATAAGAATTAAAAATATTGTACGCTTAATAAGGTTTTTTTATTGATATGGTTTTTATGACATCCGGATTCTGAAATCAACAAGTCAAAAGTTTTTATGTAGATACCCAGTATAGCTTTGTTTTCTGGCGAGATTGAGTTTAGTGATAAAATAGAATATATAAATAATAGGTTATTTATATTGCTCAGCAGGCGTTAATACGTTTTTTGCCCTTTATTAAAAGCAAAAAATACATCAGCGATAGCAAATCATCTCAACCAACACAAGTTACAGCGGAAAACCGGAATCATGAATACCCAGCCAGTCGATACAGAATCTTCTACCGACATTTTTTCCTCAACTTTTTTGATCGGCAATGTCGGCGCTCCGTTTGTTATTGGACTGGCGGTCGGTTATTTTGCGAAAAAAATGTTGCGTACGATGCTATTCCTGGGCGGAGCAGCGGTCGTATTACTGTTTGCGGCGGAATATTACGACATCATCAATATCACCGATGAAAAACTGCAACACGCGGCCAGTGTCGCTACCGAAGCGGCAAAAAGCTCCGGCGGATTCCTGGTTGACCGTTTGACCAGCATTACCAGTAGAGGCGTCAGCGGTGCCGGCGGTTTTTTTGTCGGATTCAAGATGGGCTAGCCGTTACCCCGATGATCACACCTACAACATTATTTAAGTGCCTGTCCGATGAGACCCGCTTGCGTTGCGTGGTTTTGCTGCATAAAGAGGGCAGGCTCTGCGTTTGCGAACTAACCCATGCGCTGGATTTATTACAGCCCAAAATTTCACGTCATCTTGCCCAGTTACGGCAAAGCAATTTGGTGCTGGATAGTCGGGAAGGGCAGTGGGTGTATTATCAAATTAATCCTGAATTACCGGCTTGGGTTTTTGAGATTCTGGATGTTACCGCCAAGCAGTTTGCCGCTCATGCCAAGCATCAACAAGACAGCGGCCGGTTGCAGGCAATGGGCGACCGTCCCGAGATCAGCAAGTATTGCGGCTGAATTTTTTTGTCTTATAATATTCGTTTATTCGAATATATAAATGTAAGGAGTAAGCCGTGTTAAAAGTTTTGATTTTGTGTACCGGGAATTCTTGCCGCAGTGTGTTAGGCGAGGCGTTAATTAATCACTTGGGCGGCGACCGTTTTCAGGCTTTTTCAGCCGGCAGTCATCCGGCCGGCAAGGTAAACGCTAACGCGCTGGCGACATTAGCGCGTCACGGCATCTCAACCGAGGGCTTTTCCAGTCAATCCTGGGATGAATTCGACGACAAAGGCATCGATATTGCCATTACCGTTTGCGACAACGCAGCCGGCGAGGCTTGCCCCGTCTATCTTAATGATGTGATTCGCGCACATTGGGGCTTGCCGGATCCGGCTCATGTTACCGGTAGCCCTGAAGTGATTGAGGAAGCCTTCGAGACGACCTACGCAGCTTTGGAAAAGCGAATACACCAGCTATTGGCGCTGCCGGTTGAGACAATGTCCAAGCCGGAATTGACCGAGGCGTTGAATAAGATCGGCGCAGAAACCCGTTAAGGCATCGGAAAATGACAATCATGAATGACCCTACACCAAAGCGATTGGGATTCGTAGAGCGGTTTCTGACATTATGGATATTTATCAGCATGGCCGGCGGCATCGCGCTGGGCTATTTTATTCCCAGTTTCACCCAATGGCTGACCCGGTTCCAGGTTGGAACTACCTCGATGCCTATTGCGATCGGTTTGATCCTGATGATGTACCCGCCGCTGGCCAAGGTGCGCTATGAGGAATTACCCGCTGTTTTTAGGAATACTAAAATTCTACTGCTGTCCCTGGTCCAGAACTGGATCATCGGCCCGGTGCTGATGTTCGCGTTAGCGATCATCTTTCTGCGGGATTATCCTGAGTATATGGTGGGCCTGATTATTATCGGTTTGGCGCGCTGTATCGCGATGGTGCTGGTCTGGAACGAACTGGCCGAAGGCGATGCCGAATACTGCGCTGGCTTGGTAGCGTTCAACTCTATCTTCCAGATGTTGTTCTTTGCAGTGTATGCGTATGTTTTCGTGACTGTCTTGCCGGATTGGCTGGGCATTGCTTCCGGGCTTGAAGTTAAGGTCACGATGATGCAAGTTGCCGAAAGCGTATTGATTTATCTGGGTATTCCTTTTTTCGGCGGTATGCTGACTCGTTTTGTATTGGTTCGGCAAAAAGGCCGGGCATGGTATGAAGACAAGTTTATCCCCAAAATCAGCCCTATCACGCTGATTGCGTTGCTGCTTACGATCCTGGTCATGTTCTCCCTCAAAGGTGAATATATTGTGCAGCTGCCAATGGATGTGGCGCGCATCGCCGTACCGTTGATCATCTATTTCCTGATCATGTTTCTGGTTACGTTTTATATGTCGGCCAAAGCCGGGGCAGGGTATCCGGTTAGTGCAACGCTAGCGTTTACGGCGTCCGGTAATAACTTCGAGTTGGCCATCGCAGTGGCCGTAGCGGTTTTTGGCTTGCAATCCGGGCAGGCATTTGCCGCAGTCATCGGTCCTTTGGTCGAGGTTCCGGTGCTGATCGGATTGGTCAAGGTCGCGTTTTATTTCAGACGGAAGTATTTTTCGCCTTCAACTGTGAGTATCGATTAAACATTCCGGCAGGCAAAAAAAATGCGGCTGGTTAGGGCCGCATTAGAGAAGGATATAAAACTCTGAATTCCAAGGAGGAATTTGCATCTCAAGAGTTACATATATCTTAGTCATAATTTTTAAATAGTGGAATGTGGCAAATTGCCGCGTGTCAGAATGACGCAGGGATATTTCTAAAATCAATTAAGGCTTACCTGATTTTTTAATTAAATTCTCAGGGTTTCACCCGATTTTTAATTACCTTCCGAAGCTGTATTGTTGGTTGCGCTCGTAAAAAATGCATTGTCGATAATGCTAGAGCTGTCCAATATGCTTGAACAAATCCAGGAGGGAAATTATGAAATCACAGCCCAACGTTCAAACCAAAACCCAATTCGGGCCCCCATTGTACGCCAAGTCGTGTTTATTAATATTGGCGCTAGCTGCAATCCATTCAGCCCAGGCCTGCGTAAGCGCCGATGTGGTTGCGCTAGACCAAGTCCTCTATTACAACCGGCTCGGCGCTATGAATCCTTCAGGGATGATTTATGCGTTGAAGCGCGATGTGGTTGCGATAAACGGGGCGACTCCATCCGCCGGCAACGCGATGTTGCGGCCCGGCAAGCGGCCCAGGCCTCTGGTGCTGCGCGTTAACGAAGGCGATTGCTTAACCGTCAATTTCACCAACTGGCTAAGTATGTCGCAAACAGGCACCGGTACTATTCCTGGCGCTACCGTTCCCGACATGCACGATCCCAATGTGATAGAAGCTGAAACTGCCACAGGTCCAGCTACGCGTTCGGCATCGTTTCATGTGATAGGCATGCAGTTGAAAGACATCGAATCGGACGGCTCCAACGTAGCTAATAACGCCATTAGTCTGGCAAGTCCGGGTGATACCAAAACCTACACTTTCTACGCACAAAAAGAGGGGACTTATTTCGCCTACAGTACGGCCGCAACGACAGGTGGAGAAGGCAATGGCGGTTCGCTGGCGCACGGTTTATTCGCCGCAGTCAATGTAGAAAATAAAGGCGCGCAATGGTACCGCAGCCAAGTTACGGAACAGGATTTAGCATTAGCCGCAACGGGATATACCGAATCGAACGGGAAGTATTACCCGGTCATCGATTACGATGCCATTTATCCCGCCGTTAAAACTCGAAAGCCGTCCGAGCAGCTCAGCTTGACGCCCAATCAACTTGGCCCCGCTAAGGCGGTCATGACTACCCTGACCAGTAACATCGGCTTTATTGCCGAAGATGTCGATAAAACCTTGCTTGGGCAAAAAGGCAAAGCGCATATTGATCAGGTTTTTGCCGATGGATCTGCCAATGTGACCATAACGGAAGTCTTTAACAACGATATACCACCTTATACCTGGAAGATCGAAGACAACACTGCGCCGCACCCTTTTGCGGGGACGCCGATACTGAATATGCTGGATGGCGGCAAGATCGCCCATTCCGACCTTAACGCGATCATCACCGGACCGGGATTGAGGACATTTGACGCCAAACAGGAACCGAATAATGCGGTCTACCCCAATCGCATCGATCCTTTCCGCGAATTTACCGTGATTTTTCACGACGAAATCAAAGCGGTACAGGCATTTCCCGCCTGGTATAACGATCCGGCCTTTATGCACACTCTGCACGGCGTCAGGGACGGTTTCGCGATTAACTACGGATCAGGCGGCATCGGTTCGGAAATCATCGCCAATCGGCTAAAACTCGGACCCACGAAAGATTGCGTCGAGTGCAAATATGAAGAATTCTTTTTAACCTCCTGGGTGCTGGGCGATCCGGCGATGGTGGTCGATATACCGGCGGGCGTTAATGCCAATGGAATGGGTGTGGTTGAAAATCCCCAGTTCGCGACCAAAGCCTACTTTCCCGATGATCCGTCCAATGTTCACCATAGTTACCTCAATGACCGGGTGAAATTCAGGAATCTGCATGCAGGCCCCAAGGAGCATCACATCTTCCATCTGCACGCGCACCAATGGCTGCATAGCCCCGACAGCGACAACTCCGCGTATCTGGACAGTCAAAGCATTGGGCCGGGCAGCGGTTATACCTATGAAGTTGCTCATCACGGCAGCGGTAACCGCAACCGGACGGCAGGCGATTCGATATTCCATTGCCATTTTTATACCCATTTCGCCCAAGGCATGTGGGAATTATGGCGGGTTCATGACGTACTGGAAACAGGCACCGTATTGGCCAAGGACGGCAGGCCGGCGCAAGGTTCCAGGGCATTGCCGGATAATGAGATCAAGGCGGGAACGCCGATCCCCGCATTGGTGCCCATGCCGACGATGGCGATGGCGCCGCTACCCGGAGCCAAGGCAGAAATTGAATACAAAGCGGGCGCGCCGACCGGACAGGTCAAATTGCCCGAGTTGGCAACGGGCAATCCCGGATATCCGTTTTTCATTCCGGGAATTGCCGGACACCGTCCGCCGCATCCCCCAATGGATACCGTTGTCGATGGCGGACTGCCTCGGCATGTAGTCACCGGCGGCACCGCAACCAGCTATCAACAGCGGGACAATTTTAACAAAATACTGAACACACTGGCCGCTAAAAAGCTGCCGGAAACAGGAACGCCGTGGGAAAGGCAGGCGATGATATTTCATGGCGGCGACGGCATTACGGCGGGGCCGAATCATTACGCCACGCCGAAGCCTGATGGCGGAACCGGCTCATTCAAAGTCAACGGCCTGCCTGCCGTTGCCGGCGCACCCTATGCCGACCCGTGCATTAACGATGCCCAGCAGCCTGCTACCGGCAAGAACCGTTTTTATCATGTTGCGGCTATCCAGACAGATGTCAAAATGAACAAGGCGGGCTGGCATTTCCCGCAGCAGCGCATTCTGACCTTATGGGACGATGTGGCTGCTACAATTGACGGCATCAGGCCGCCTGAACCGATGTTTTTTAGGGCCAACAGCGGCGAGTGCATTAACCTGGAACACACCAACCTGGTTCCCAATGTTTATAAGAAAGATGATTTCCAGGTCGAAACGCCGACCGATATTATCGGACAGCATATTCACCTGGTTAAATTCGATGTGACATCGTCGGACGGCTCCGGCAACGGCTGGAACTATGAAGATGGCACTTTCAGTCCGGAAGAAATCCACGAGCGTCAGGTTGCTCTGAATACCCCTTCCGGCCAATGGCTGGATTCCGATAACGCGGATGCCGCTAAACCGGCCGTATGCACATTGACTGGCTTTGAAAAAGGCAATGGAACGTGCGTGCAAACCACGATACAGCGTTGGTACGCGGATGATGTGACGAACAACGTCGGCAAAGACCGGACGCTGCGCACGGTATTCACCCATGATCATTACGGACCGTCCACCCATCAGCATCCCGGACTTTATGCCGGTCTGGTTGTGGAGCCGGTGGGTTCAATATGGAAGCATAATGAAACCGGCGAGGTTTTGGGCAATAGGGACGACGGCGGCCCTACCAGCTGGCAGGCCATTATCGAGCCTGGAAATGGCGAAAAACCTTACCGCGAATTCATGCTGGAAATGGGCGATTTCTCGCTGGCTTACCGGCCTGACGGTACGCCGGTTAACCCGCCGGGAAAAATGGAAGACGGGTTGCATAATTTGCTGGCTGTCGCGCCGACCTGCCCGGGCGGCGGCGCAAGGCCTTGTCCTGAAGCCATTTCGGCCGAAGATCCCGGCACCATGACGGTGAACTATCGGAACGAACCGATAGCCCAGCGGATACATAACGGAATAAACGGGCAAACAGCCGGCAAGCCGGGCGATTTATCATTCGCTTTCGAATCGAGGACAGACCGGGCGATTACCGAACTGAACAGCCAACCGGCATTTTTTTCTTTGCCGTTAACCAAGGATGTAACGCCCGGCGATCCGTTTACGCCGTTATTGAAAGCCTATTCCGGTGATAAAGTCCAGATCAGGATTTTACAGGGGGCGCATGAAGAAGGGCATAACTTCAGCGCACACGGAGCCAAATGGCTGTTCGAGCCGTCCCTGAAAGACTCCGGCTACAAAAACTCGCAAATGCTGGGTATTTCCGAGCACTTCGAGTTCGAGATTCCGGCAGTGGATGCGGTCAAACCCGGAACGCCGTGGGCCGACCTCGCCTATTTCCCAGGCACGGCTACCGACGATATATGGAACGGCCTGTGGGGAATCATGCGGGCTTATAATGGTAAAGGAACCTTCTCCAGCCAATATCCGGCTCCGACACTGGCTAAATTATCGAGCAATCCGAATGGGACGGCGCTGCCGCCGATGACCTGTGTCGGAGGTAAAAAGGCCGATCCGAATTGCGCAGGCATGAACGGCGTCTGCCCGACTAATGCACCTGCGGTTGGTTTCAAGGTACATGCTTTTCTTGCCCAGGATGTGCTGGGCGGTCCGCTGGTTTATAACTACAGTGCCGGACTCGAAGATCCCGGCGCTATTGTGTATGTTCGCGATCAGGATTTAAACACTACCACAAACCGGCTGAAACCCGGTGTTCCGATAGAACCCTTGATTCTTCGCGCCAAAGCAGGGGACTGTATTAAGCTGGATTTGGTCAATCACCTTCCGGCTAACTTAAGCAGCACTCAATCTGACGGCTATAGCACATTGCCGATGATTATCGAAGGCTTCAACAACAACGATATACAGCCTTCCAGCTATGTAGGATTAACCCCGCAATTGCTGGAGTTCGATGCACTGGCCGGCGGAGGTTTGAGTGTGGGATCGAACTGGACTTTATGGAAAGGGGATTCAATTATCGCAGCACCCGGTAAAACGGTCAGCTATAAATGGTATGCGGGCAGGATGACCGCTAAAACCGATCCTACCGCTACTTCTAAAACAGAGCGGCTCTTTGCCGAACCGGTGGAATATGGAGCCATCAACCTGATGCCGTCGGACCGGATCAAGCAAACCGGCAAAGGCGCAATCGCCGCGATGATCATCGAACCCTTGGGTTCAACCTGGGTCGAGGACACCGACTCCCGCGCCTCGGCAACCGTTACGCTGGCGGATAAAACCACTAAATTCAGGGAGCATGTGCTGATCTTCCAGGATGACCTGAATCTACAGCACAATGGCGTCGCAGTGCCGAACACCGCCCAATCTGAAGACCCCGAAGATTCCGGGCAAAAAGCCTTTAACTACAAGACCGAACCGCTGTGGACACGGATGGGATTTGCTCCGGAAACGGCGCTGGAGTTAACCCATACTCAAGATTTCAGCAACGTACTGCAAGGTCCCGCAGAAACTCCGGTATTCAAAGCTAAAGCCGGCGACAGCGTCCGTCTGCGTGTTTTGCAGCCGGGCGGTCATGCTCGCAACCATGTATTTCAGTTGCATGGACACGGTTGGCAGGAAGAGCCATGCACTAACGGATCAACGGTGATAGGTAAAAATAATTGGTCCGAATGGAAAGGCTCCGAGGGCGGCATCGGCCCCGGCAGTCATCTTAATCTGCTACTGACTAACGGAGCAGGCGGTTTTTATAGTACGCCGGGCGATTATCTGTACCGGGATCAGGCATCCTTCCAGTTCGATAATGGTTTGTGGGGGATATTCCGGGTCGAAAAATAGCAGCCGGTGCATTGATTGTAAAAGCCAGGTCATTATTCATGCTCACTGTAGGGTAAAGCTAACGCCGGCATGTCGATGAACATGCCGGCGTGTGGCGAATACGGAACTATACAGGTCATTCTCGTTAGCAATCCGAGCGAGGTTTTTTTGATAATTGGGCGAGATGCCGGCATGGATGCCGGTAAGTTGGATTGGTTATTTTCAAGGAGTTAAATTTAACAATATGACATAAATTTCTTAACTTAACGGTATTGAGGACTAATCATGTCAAAGAAAATACATCAATACAATAATGGCAGCATTAATAACAATACTTTTCCTGTGCCGGCTCTGTTGTCGCAGCGCACCAGGGCCGTAGCTAGTCTGATGCTTGTGTTGCCAGTGATCGGTAGCCCTGCTTGGGCAGCTTTGCCGGGCGGTACTTTGGATCCGGCGACCATACCCAAGTATGTCTCGCCCTTGTACATTCCTCCGGCAATGCCTAAGGCGTTCAACGAAAGCGCTCCCGGCGTCGATTACTACAAGGTCGCTGCGCGGCAGATTTCGCAACAGATTCTTCCTAAACCGCTGCCCAAAACGAAAGTGTGGGCATACGGTTCCAGCGATAATCAGAATACCTTCCACTCTCCGTCCTATACCATTGAGGCTAGTGTTAACCGTCCGGTAAGAGTGACATGGATCAACGATCTCAAGGACAATAAAGGTCATTTCCTCCCTCATCTGCTGCCGGTCGATCAGACCGTGCATTGGGCTAATCCGCCCGGCGGCCCGGGAGGGCAGGACAGCATGGGCACGGATCCGAAACCATATACCGGGCCTGTACCGCTGGTCACCCACCTGCATGGCGCGAATGTCGTTCCGGGTAGCGACGGTTATCCGGAATCCTGGACTTTGCCTGCGGCATCGAACATCCCAGCCGGTTATGCGTCACGGGGAAAGCATTGGGCGCAAATTGAGGGAGAGAACGATGAAGCCGGAGAGGGGACCTATCAATACTCCAACGACCAGCGCGCCACTCAGATGTGGTTTCATGACCATACTTTAGGCATGACCCGAAGCAACGTCTATACCGGTTTGTCGGGCAACTATATGCTGCGTGGCGGCATGTCGGACCTTCCCAGTGTGTTGTTGCCGCAAGGAGCCTACGAGATCCCGCTGCTGATTCAGGATCGGGCTTTCAATAGCGACGGCAGCCTGTTCTATCCGGGTGAGAGAGCGTTTTTCGAAGGGCTGGCTAAGAAGGACCTTCAGATACCCTTTATTCCGCGTAAAACTGCGAGCGGGGGCGACAGTGATGTCTCACCGATCTGGAATCCTGAATATTTCTCTAACGTGATGCTGGTCAATGGACACAGCTGGCCGAAGCTTGACGTCGAGCAACGCCGTTATCGTTTCCGCATTCTCAATGCGTCTGACTCACGCTTCATGATGCTGAAGATTGCCGGCGACCCGACAAACCGGCCTGCCACAGAGGCGGTGCCGTTTTGGGTGGTCGGAGGCGACGGTGGCTTTCAAACCCGGCCGGCAAAGTTAAATTCGCTGCTGATTGGGCCTGCCGAAAGGATCGATGTTGTGGTGGATTTTTCCAACGTTCCTGCCGGCACTTCTCTCTACCTGATTAATGAAGCGCCTGATGAGCCCTATGGCGGCGGCGAAGCCGGAGTGGATTATGATTTCGCCGATCCGGATACAACCGGTCAAGTGATGAAGTTTACGGTCGTGCAGGCAACCTCAAAAGATGAATCGGTTTCTCTGGAACGGATAAAAAAGGACTGGTTACCCGCCGAGAATCTGGGTAAGCCCACCCATGTACGCAAGGTTTCCGTTAACGAAATGGAGTCCGGAACCGTTTTTGCGGACTACAACATTGATTCTAATGGAAGTCTGATGAGTATTATCCAGAATCTCACCGGTGTCCCATTCGGTCCGACTATTTCCATGCTCGGAACATTGGATAGCACTGGCGCTCCTGCGCCCTTTGCGTGGATGGACCCGGTTTCCGAAAATCCCGGCAACGGCACTACAGAGATCTGGGAAATCTACAATTTCACCGAGGATGCCCATCCTATTCATATGCACTTGGTAGAGTTCCAGGTTGAAAGTCGTGAACCGCTGCAAACCGACGCTGACGGTATGCCTCTGCTTCCGGCAACACCGCTAGGCGCCGCGCGTGGGCCTGAAGCTTGGGAACGCGGTTCCAAAGACACGGTGATCGCCTATCCGGGTGAAGTTACGCGGGTAAAAGCCAGATTCGACCGTCCTGGGCTTTATGTCTGGCATTGCCACATTTTGTCTCATGAGGACAACGATATGATGCGGCCCATGTGCGTGGGCAATCAGGCTGAGTGTCCAGTTCCTCTGGCAAACAACCCTAAAACCAATGTAGCTACATCTTTCTACAAGCCTTGGAACAAGGCCGGCATAAGGCATAGCCCCCATAGGGCAACCCGCTGACGGGGAAGGATTCCCAACCCGGAGCAAGCAGTCGTCTTAATCGGTTGCTATCCTAAAAATCGCAGTTGGAACGTGTGGAAGCCGTATGCTGAGCCCCATTCGACAGGGCTCTCCTGAGCGTAGTCGAGGGGCTCATGACAGGCTTCGATAAACTCAGGAGAGCCTTGTCGAAGCATGAGCGGTTTCCACATGCCCATCTATTTAATGTTCAACTGAAAATAACTATCCTGAAAAATTTTATTTTTTGCCGGTACTGAAACCCGGCCGGACAGAACTTATTTATTCATCTATATCCGGCGGGCGGAGTAGGTGGTTTTTAATTTGTCCGGACAGGTATCGTTTCAGTTTGGCATGAGACGTTTTCCTGATCCGGAAATGTCTCTACCTACCGATAAAAACGGCACGCTCAGTAAAAATGGATTGCAATAGTGCAGTCAGCCTTGCATCGCAAACGGTCGGACCGGCGCTAAGTAACTTTAAATGTCTTGTGCGGAAAAATATCGGCGTTCAAACCGCGCAACCAAACCGTAAACCCCGCCCGGTTGCGTATTGGCCGATATTCCAAGCACCGAAAAATGCAGCAAATTAGGCAGCACCCACACTGGGTTGACCTGATTGCCATGCTGGCAGGGACGATCCGATATCTGTTTGGCTGGCGCCCGATAACAATGTGGCTACATTATGAGCGTTAAATTTCTTCATTAACGTGGCTCGATGAGTTTCTACGGTCTTTAGGCTGATGCAAAGCCTATCGGCGATTTCTTTATTCTTGTAGCCTGCGGCGATCAGTTTCAACAGTTGTGCCTCGCGGTTAGTCAGCTTCCAATTTGAATTATTATAGACAGGTGTTTTTTCCGCCGAAAGATAGCCATTGATAATCTTTGGCAGGATGTCGGCCGAAACATAATATTGGCCTGCCAAAATATTTTTTATAGCATTGATCAATTGAGGCAGTGTCGTGCCTTTCAGTATGTAACCATCGGCACCGGCACGGAAGGCATCGCAAATATTCTCTTCCGTATCCTTAAGAGTAAAAATCAGAACTTTGGTAGCTCGCCAACGTTTTTTTATTTCTTCTATGACTTCTATGCCGTATCTTTTTGGCATCATCATGTCCAATAAAATCAAATCCGGCGGGGTAAGCCAAGCTTGTCGAAAAAGCGCTACAGGGGCGGCAGCCTGAAAATCGACAGTAAAATCCGGATCATTGGATAACAGTAGGCACAGCCCCTCTCTTATAATCGATTCGCTCTCGATTATAGCAATCTTATACATATTCGATCCTCCATATCATCGCTTAATATTTTTTAACGGCCTATCTACCTTTACGTTTTTACGGCATAAATTTTGGCCGATAGAAACCGCATTAAATAGATAGTCCGTGTTTAGAATTAAGGGTTATTTAAGGTAGAGCAGATTAAAATTTATCTATATTGTAAACATAGATAATGAAGGCTGTGCGCCGTATTACAAAATCCCGGCTGCAATTACCCTGCTTGTCGAATGGTAGCTTTAATAGCGAGCCAAGGAAATAAGTAGCAGTACTAGGCCGCGCCAAAATGTGGGTACGAAAACAAGGCGATTTGCCGGCTTTGTTCAACCTGGAAAAAGCAGTTGAGCCACGGATGAACACGGATTTGCACAGGGGACAATGGTTTACCTCAATTCGTAACTATCCAGCGCGAAGCGCAAAATCCCTTTCGGCAACTACTCTTGCATTCCTGCCAGTCGTCCATCTGGAGAGGGAGACGAATCAAACTCGCTTAACATAATGGTTTATCAGTATTTATCTGTGGCTAATCAAGGTTTTTAGATTCAAGCAAAAAAAACGGCCCGGAAGTGTTTCCGAGCCGATCCGGATAGTGCAGCCTCTTGGGATGTTGTACTTACAGCTACCGATAAACCGGCATCGACCGTTTAGATTAATCAATGCGCCGGAACATCGGTTTCCATATAATCGATCAGGGCTTTTACATCGGCATCGGTAAGTCTAAGGTTCGGCATTGGAAGTTTTTGGTATTGGTTAAAAAGCCCGGTGGCGATAGGATCTTTTTCCGCCAGCATTTGATCTGGCATCTTCAGCCAACGCGTCAGCCATGCCTTCTCCCGTCGTTTAGCCACGCCTTGAAGTCCCGGCCCCAGGCCATCTTCCGTACCCAGGCTGTGGCAGGAGTCGCAACGGGAGCGAAACAGGTCTTCGCCCCGGCTCATCTTTGGTATTTGTTTGGCGCCCTCATAACTTGCCAGATCTGCTTTCCGATCCGTTTTGACATGGCTCAAAGACCGGCCAAGTAGCCAGGCCAAAACCTTGGGTTCATCAAAAGAAGAGCGTTTTATCCATTGCCCCGTGCTTTCATTGCCCAGCAGAAAACTGGTGTTATGTTCGCCGAGTTTGCCGGCTTCAACACCGTCTCTGAAAAGACCTAAAGTTTTTCGCAGCAGCGTGGTATCGGCTTTGCTTCCAGTCAGAAAGCTCCAGCCGGAATCAGAACCAATCTTGAATCTTTCCGCATATTCTTTAAGTACCTTGGGGGTATCATGCTTTGGATCAATACTGATCGAGTAGAAGAAAATATCTTTCCCCATACGGTCAGCCAATAATTTGTACACCTGTCGTAAATTAGCCGTCTGCATCGGACAAGTATCGCCGCAGTGGGTATAGATAAAATTAATGACGACGACTTTATCCTTGATCAGGTCATCATAAAAACGGGCGGTTTTGCCATCCTGATTGACCAGTTCCACATTCGGAAAATAGCCTTCCCCCCATGGAGAACCCTTTGGGGCAGCCCAGGCTGGACTGCCCCAAAGCGTCAACATAGCGCCTATGAACATCACTCTTCTCAAATAGCCAAGGACGCTATGAGTGTTCATCACCGTTCTCCTGTTTCCTGATTATTTAGGTAAAACAAACGATTTCTTTGCTGCCAGATCACCGGTTTTACAGGTCGGCAAGGTAATACTGGGATCGTATTGAACACCCTCCCAGTCCGGCATCGGTGTTGGTATGGCTAGCGTTTGACCGGGATTTTGCAGGTCCCACCGCAACAACATCGCCTTATCCTCATGCTGGGTATTGTGGCAATGTTCCACATAGGTGCCGGCAAACTCCCTGAAGCGGATCGCCATATCGACGCTGGACGTGCTCTCTGACAGTGAGCCTATACGATAGACGTCCTTGCGGGCATATTTTTCCCAAGGGGGCGGCGCTTTACCGCCACGGTAAAGAATTTGCCCTTCTTCAAAGTGAACATGCACCGGGTGACTCCAACCCAAACCGCCCTTGAAATGCCAGATCTCGACTTTACCCAGGCCGCTTGGACTGGATGGAAGCTCCGGAGCCGCGGAAACCCGGTGTGGATCCGCTTGCAAACCATCACCGCCATCGGTCTTGATAGTCCATGGCTGGGTATCCGTGGCGTTGGATCTACCGAAATCGAAGGTTCTTTGCACGGCGGCTTGCAGTTCCTGGGGCGTCGGTTTATTTACCGGAATCATCTGCTTACCGGGTACCGTTTTTTTAGTGACAGGATCAATAACAGTTTCCTGATATTCGGCTGGATTCATACTCAAATCAGTACCGCTGTAATTTTGCACACGGAACTCAAGGAACTTGCCAACGCCGGGATCGCCATTTTTGCCATCCGCTCTATATTTGTTAGGGTCCAGCGCATCCGGCAATGCAATCACTTTGTTCGGACCTTTACCATCGTTATGCTCCAGCAAATTAACCAAGTACACCTTTTTGCCCGCCATGCCTTGAAAATCAACAATGATGTCGTAGCGTTCGGCAATGGCTTGCTCAGGCAAAGCACCCTGGGCAGACTGGGAATTGGGAAACTTTACGGTATGTTGCATGATATTGCCGTCGTTGGCGATCATGTAGGAGGGTACTATTTTGCCGGCTTCGTCGACGATAGCTATCTTGTAAAAACGCGAGACACTGCCGTTCAAAATGCGGAAACGGTAGCGGCGGGCGCGAACGTCAACATAGGGCTTGTAAACCCAGTTGACGGTAATGCGGTCGCCCAGATAGCCGTCGGTGTTAAAAATATTGAATTTAAGTTGACCGTTGTTATCCCAAGCCTTGTCGGCAACCACCAGATTCATATCATAATCGCGGTTTCCCCAATCGAGAGAGGTGCCGCTGGGCAAGCGCAGATTTACGCCATCATTGAGCCCTTCATTGCCGCGGTCAACAGCGCTGTAGTAATTCATCATGGCGGCATTGCCTTTGTAAACATTCTGCGCGGTGTAATCCAGCATGTGGTCATGAAACCAGTGGGTGCTCATGGTTTCCCGCCAGTCGCCCGGAACTTTTATGATACCGCCGCGACCATCAGGCGCGCCCGCTTTGGGATCGGTAGCCTCTTTATTAATACTGTCATGTCCGGCCAAAACCATCGGCCAATGGTAATCATAAAACTGGCCGGGATAAAAGTACGCGTGCATGAAACCGTCGCTTTCGGCCGGATTATGGCCGTTATGCTCGTGGGTGCTGATGGTATTCTTGCCAAAACCGGCGTTTGAATTATCGATCGGCAGCGCGTTGTAATGACGGAACAAAATGGCTTCTCCATAGCGCGCCATCAGCAGTTTGGGAGGCAAAGTCCCATCAAAAGTCCAGACTGAACTAGGACTTTGCGTGGGTAGATTAGGGTGCATCTTTATTTCCGCTCCTTGGCTACCCGGCTTTCCGTCGCCATCGGCATCCAGATAGTAAAGTCCGCCGGGAGCAAATTCTCCCACCTTGTATTCGTGCAGCTGTTTCTTGTCACGCAGACCGCCATTGACGCGAGCTCCGGTCATCGCCGTTTGAAAGTAAGCTAGACGAGTCGCCGTTGTATAAAACTCATCCCAACGTTGATGGGCAAACCATTCACCCGCTGGGCGGCCATCGGCGGGTATGGATATATTATCTGCCAAGCCCAGACAAGTCTTCACCTTAGCTTCCCAAGGACTCGCTAATGTTCCATTCGCTGCTGGACTGGGTACGGAATTAAGGTCTTCTTTAAGAAGGTGGTCCAGCGTAGGACCGTCCGGAATACCATTACAATCTGCGGGAACGGGTAATGTCGATGCTGTGATAGTCGAACTGGACATATCCTTAAGCCCGAACTCTTCAAACAGCAACAGCTTGGCGGTAAAAGGTGTCGCACACGAAGCATTAATACAAAGCGGGCCGGGGCCGGGGGTAAGGATTTCGTGATGGCATGCGTCGGCAATGACGATGA